>JAYVZU010000255.1:0-1726 GCA_043783075.1 Rhodanobacteraceae bacterium | reverse complement strand
GGCTTTCCGGCACGCGCGATGATGACCTCTTCTCCGCTCTCTGCGGCAGCGATGAGCTTGGAGAGGTGGGTCTTGGCGTGGTGGACGTTGACTTCCATGGGGATAGGTTAGCTAAGTCTGTTAGCTAATGCAAATGAGTTTACGTGTTTTGGTGTCGGGTGGGGTCGGGAATAGCTGGGGAAGGGGATCGCCTAATAACCCCAATTGCCTGCAAAACGACGGTCAGCGCGACACAAATCCCGACGGTCACGACAAATGGAAGCTTCTGATGTTCCGAGGATTGGTACGCGAAAGCGTGCGCTGCTGCCAGGCCGAAGACGGCATAGTTCCATCGCTGCAGTTGCTTCCATCGGGGAGTCCCAAGCGCCCGCAGCGAGTAGTCGTTTGACGTAGCAAGCAACGCAACCACCAGAAGAGTGCTGATCGCGCCGGTGTAGTTAGCAAAGCCAAAGAGATCATGACGCATCGGAAAGCTATGATGGGTCTTCGGGTCGTAGATGTAATAGAGCCACGGGCGTCCGCGAAGGTGGACATTTTGCCCAACTACCGTGTGCAGCACTCCAAGGATGCCAGCCCAGATCCCAACGTCTCGCCGGAAGTCACTGGAGATAGGATTTCGGTTTTTCCGAAGAATGTTCCACGGACCGATGAGCAGCGTCAAAGCCAAAAGAACCAAAGCAGGATAGGCGGTTGTAAAGCTTACTCGAGTGAGGACGTCCTTGAAAGGTCGAGTGAAGTAAAGCGCTGCTATCGCCGCACTCGACGCGAATAACAAGGGGACATGATGCACAAGAATCCGATGGCGAAGCCGGTCGCGTTGCGTTCGCCAGGTTGATTTTCGAGAGCTCATCTTCACTGCTCACACTATAGAAGAGGCAGAGCTGCGAGGTCCTGCGAGTCGAGTTCCACGACCCCGAGTTCCCGATCTGCATGGATCGCGGACCAGTCGTTGGCCGGGCAATACATTGGGTGCCCCATTCATCGCGGCACCATCGCGATGAGTGGGTTGGTGCTGGATGGAGTGGGAGTTAGTAAAGGACGACAGTTCGCTTTGCGAATACCCACTCATCGCGTGAGGCAAAAACGCGATGAATGGGCACCCGGATTTGTTGTTAGTTGATACCTGGGCCACACGCCAAGCCACACCCCATTTTCAAAATCCTGTTTCTTCGAGGAGCAAAGGAATAACTAATTCGGACGAGCCAGGTGCAGTCGCTTGTGCGACTGCGGCTACCTCATCAGCTAACGGCTCACCGTAAACTTCCAAGAAAAGATCTTGGAAGGCTTTTTCCTCGCGGAGCTTCCGGAAAATCGGCCAAGTACGGTAGCTATTCAGCTCAATTCCATCGATCATCGCCAATTTCTTGACAACGTTGGACGTTCTAGGATCGTCATCTTTCAGAACAGCAAGCATTAGGTTGCAAAGTAGATCGCTTGCGGACCAGTCTTCAGCATCCAGCACTTTATTCATTTCGTCCAGCGAACCGATCCATTTGTGAGACTGTGCCAAATTTATCGTGAGAGCTTTACGAAGACCGTCATTTCCATAGTCGGAGCATAGGCCAAGCCCAATAAGACACATATCTCGTGCTATGAGCTTGCCCTCAGAACGCGTCGCTCATAGGCTTACTGGTTTTGGACTTTCGTCGGGTTGCGGTTGAACCTTCGCGTTCATGCTGCGCGGGCCATTTGGTGAGCGATTGCTTCTTGCTCGAACTGAGCTGGG
>JAYVZU010000254.1:0-5329 GCA_043783075.1 Rhodanobacteraceae bacterium | reverse complement strand
CCACTGCACATCACTCAACTCATAGCGACTAACGGTCATGTAGACAGAACATCAAATCCAACGGCCGCCGCAAAGTCTATATGTCGATACTGCCTAGAGAGGTAGTGTTGTTTTACGTTTTGGCGGAGCGGCCGCATCCAGCCAAAGCCGTTTGAGCCTGTGCCCTGATGCCATTCACTAGACACCTCGCAGCAGCTCCGAAGCGCTCATATCGTAGCTAATCGCAAGAGTCTCAATTATTCTCAGCCCAGCTTCTCGTCGGCCATTCTCAAGCTGCGACAGATGCGTTCGGCCAATACCCGAGATTTCTGCGAGATAGGCTTGACTCCATCCGCGCCCCTCCCGCAACTCTCGCAGACGACGCCCAAGCCTTACACAGATATCGTTTGCCACACATCAAGAGTCACGGTATGCTCGGGCATGCATGTTGTGCATGAGCAACATGCACATGTAGCGAACCTGCCCCGTACATACGACTCTCCCGCTTCCAGGAGCCGGCTGCGAATCCGTCTCCAAGTAAACCGGTGCGCCGGTATATCCATTACATCGAAGGTCCAGCTTTTCGGTTTTACAACAGGGGTACGGCTCGTGAAAATGAATGTATTCGATGTACTGGATGATGCGCGAGGCTGGGCTAACGGAATTGCTGAGGACATTCAGGGCTTTCTGCCTGAAGCTTCAGCCGATAAGGCCGACACCGGCACGGAACTCTGGGGTGCGGCGTCCCCAAAGCTTCAAAAGGCGCTGATCGCTTACGAGAAAAAGGAATCGGGTTCGCTGGCCGATACCGCCTGGTTCGGAGAATCAAAGGCGAGCTGCCAGAAGGATCTTGACGAGATAATTGACACCGTCATCCTTGTGCTGGAGACATCAGGAGCGTCACAATGTCGGGCGAAAATCAGAACCCGGCTGAAGGCCATCGACCAGTCCCGCGAGCGGATCTGTCGTCTCAGAGAGGAATCGCTATCCGCTCCACCACTGGCGTCGCTCATCACAACTAGCTCTCTGTGGACTCGTAGCTGCGAGAGACTTGAGGCGATGATCGCTGCTGAAGAGCTCAGCATAAAAGTCGTGCTGCGCGAGATCGGGCAATTGAAGCTGCAATTCAGTAGCCACCTTCGAGAGATCGGTCTCACGGTTTCTCCGGAGGAAGTCGATTCGCTCGTCCTGCCGGTGCACTATGGCATCGTCGCGATGGTTACCGCAACTGTGAATGTCGGTCGGCTCACCGCGCAAATGGAACGGTTGGTGGACGAGAGCAGCGAGTCGCCGGCGAATACCCGGCGTTACTACGGTATCTACGTGCTTTTGGTCTATGCAGTCGATCGCCTTCAACAGCGTTTTATAGAGGAGATCGACGGCGCACACCTCCCCAATTTGCGCAGCTACGAGCAGGAGGCGCGCCTTAACATCGCAGATGCCCAGACTCAACTTCGTGGGGGAGGCCCTAAAACAGTGCTGGCGGCGAATATCGCAGCTGGGAGCAGGGCCATCGAAGCGTGCCATCGTCTTGCAGAGTCGTTGTCAAAGCAAAGGGCGTCTGTCGCCGCTGAAAACCTGAATACGCGTCAAATGCTAGCCGCTGCAATGAACACCTACAAAACCGTACGTCTCAGCCTCAATGTCGCTGAGCTAATGAGCGATTGCAGGGAGGCATATCGCGCGCTCCGGCAGTTGAAGATCCCCCACTTGAGGCCCTATCAGGATTTGCGGCTCAAAGAAGAACTGCATCAATTGGCTGAGCGCATGTCTGATAGGGAGACCTAAGTGGGTTGTTCCATTCGCAAATCATTTCAGGTCATGCCTGGTATTCGAATCAACCTCTCAAGGAGAGGTCCCCGTATCAGCGTGGGTCTTCAAGGTGCTCGCGCAAGCATCGACATGAGTGGCAAGACAAGGCTCTCCGCTGGAACGGGGCCCTTTCGCTATCAAAAGAACTTGCACCTTGGATCTACCGGTGAAGCAGACAAACCAAGTGGCGGCTTTTGGGAATCTGTCAGGAACATCTTCGCTGGCGGTTGATGTCTGCGCAGAGCGGTAGGCGGCCGAGATGGACTGAAGTTCCCGACGACTTCGCAGAGGAAAATTGCAATTTTGCTAGAAAGGCTAGAAGTTCAATATGGGTTTTCTTTCATCGTTCACCTCCAAAAAAGTAGGCTTGCATCTTAACTCATTGGAAACTCAGGATGCAAAGTTCATGAATGCAGTAGCGATGTTTCAGTCGGGGAACTCAGAGGGTGCTATCAACATCATAGCCACACTAGCTCAGCAAGGGCATGTCAGATCAGAATTCGAGCTTGGGACGATGTTGCTCAGCGGTAAAAACCTCCGCCGAGATCCTGGCGAGGCAGTTAAGTGGTTGAAGCGGGCCGCTGATGCCGGATACTCGAAGGCACAATACTCTCTTGGCGTTGTCTACCGCGACGGCCTAAACAATACGGTGGACCTCAAATCTGCTGTGAACTATTTTGAGGCTGCGTGCGAACAAAATGACCTAGATGATTGCAATTCGCTTGGTCTACGCTATCGTAACGGCGAAGGAGTTGCTGAAGATCAATTGAAGGCCTTCAACTTGTTTGAGAAGTGCGCTGCTGCAGGACACACAGCCGCAAAACTTAACCTAGCCCTTCAGTATGGAAAGGGTTCGGGTTGCAGACAAGACGTTTCCATGTTTAAGAGGCTATTGAGGGAGGCGGCCGCTGAAGGTGATTCCATCGCTCGCGATATCCTTGCACACGCAGATCCCGGGCTCTTAAAGTTGGGTCGTGTAAGTCTTCTAGAAGAGCGGCGCGTCGACCGGAAGTAAGATCTGGCACCGTCTTCACGTTTCAGAAGCCACGCCCAAGGTGATATCTCAAACCTCGCCAAAACACCTCGACACTAGCGGTATATAAGAGGCATCTGCTTTCCAGCCCTTTGGTTACCCTCGCTTTGTTCTTTTGATTGCGGCGATCCCTGTTTATCTGTTTCTCAACCCACACCTTATGGAACAGCCGGATCGGCAGATTTGGCTGCTGATTCTGTGCGGTTTAGGCGGCGGGTTTTAGCAGCCCTTTTGGAACAGCGGGTTCCTGCCCGGCGAGGACGCGGTGGATGGTGGTGCGGCTGACCTGGTAAGTCTTGGCAAGCTGTCCGAGGCTGTCTCCTCGCTGTCGATCCCGTAGGATCGCGGCGCGATCGAGAACGAGGGCTTTCCGCCCGATATGCCGCCCTTCGAGTTTTGCCCGGCGCATGCCGGCACGAACTCGCTCGACGATCAGGCTGCGCTCCAGCTCCGCGATCGCACCGATGATGACCACGACCGCCCGGCCCAGCGGCCCGCCTGTATCGATCTGTTCGCGGAAGCTGATGAACTCGATGTTGAGCCGGTTGAGCTCATCGAGCACTTCGAGGAAGTGCTTGACTGACCTGGCGATCCGATCCGACGCCCATACCAGCACGATATCGAACTGACCGCGGCGGGCGTCCCGCATCATGGCGTCAAGTCCCGGCCGGCGCGCCTTCGCACCGCTGATCGTGTCGGTATAAGCCTCGACGATCTGATAGCCGCGCTGTTCGGCCATCTGGCGCAGGTCATAGAGCTGAGTCTCGTGATGCTGGTCGAAGGTGGAGACTCTCATATATAAGGCTGCACGTTTCATAGAGAGCTGATTATATATCTGAGATACGTAACGAAAACAGGAAAAGACTCCCTACTTGCAACGCTCTGTATCCAGATCAGAACAAGGGCAAGGACGTCTACCTGCAAGGCTCCCGTCAGATGGACTCCCTGAGCAGACAGTATTATGAACGCAACATGGGAGCAGGCATGTTCGTCTCCCCCGAGACAGAGAACGGCCTGGTCGGTTACTCCGAGCCATTCCGCCGCTTCGTCCCGCATGAAGGCTTCTCTCCCCAGATCAACGAGATCCAGAACGACATGCCCTCATGGATCCCTGGAGAAGACCACCTGATCAACTTCCAAAAGGGAGACCCCTACATCAAGCTGGATGAAGGCTATGCTCGACTGCCCGGTGCCGGCTACGAAGCGCTGCATCCAGAGCTCGAAGGACTCGATCCGGAAGACTACCCGGACATAGCGAAGCTGAGCATCCTGGGCGACGTGGCCCCCTATTCGAGGGAGTACAACAGGGTGAGGGCGGTGGTCGAGAAGCAGACATTTAGACCAGGTCCCCCGCCTCCCGGCGACAACATAAATCCCCCGCCCGCGCGACCCGGCCAGCCCCTCACCTCGCCGGCACGATAACTTATCCCCTCGAGTGCACGTCTGGCCTACCCCTCGTCCCCTGCCTCGCCCGCTCTTTCGGCTCCAGTCTTACCCCACCCAAACGCCCCGTTGACCATGTCAGAATCGTCGTTCCGGACGCTCTCCGCACCCCGACCAGTTGATTTCCCGGCATCCCCCAAAAATTGTAGACAGGGCAGGCTGACTTTCCAAAAGTATCTGTGTGGATTTCTGCATCGAAGCGCTGATTTAAGCCGTTTCAGAAAAAGCATTGGGACTTACAGGACAGTGCCGCACCCAAAACAGCACTTTTGACCCGCCGAGTATAGGAGAACAGAGCGAAAGTTACGATTGTGAAAAAGTCATGCCCCCGGTTTGGGCGATTAACGGTACGTTCGGACACGCTGCAAGGACACGTTGATCCCGCCCGGACATGACCGCAGGCGGTTCTTTGCCGGGTCAGTTGAACCACTCCGAAGCAATTTCCTCAGCGGACTTCAAACATTGGCTTTGCGAAGGGTCATTCTGAGCACTAGTTTATCTTCGCTCCCACGCCTTGCGCAGCAGCACGGTACCACCAAGAGTACGGAGGCAATGACATGAGCGATTCAAAAGCGAGGGTGGTAATCCACCAGACACAGCTGCCAACATACGTCTTGGCACCGCCGCCGCGTCACGCCCAGATTATCGATCTGGGCGCGCTTGGATTCAACAGTGAGAAACTACAGCGGATCGTTCGCCGCTAGTGCCAGTATTTGGAGAGGGTTCAATGAACACTCCTGAGGTCGAGGGTTGTGAGGATATGTTCGAGACCGGAGCACGAACCGCCCAAACATGGCCAGGTGCCGTTCGGAGTCCGCTGAGAAGTAGACCTAGGTCGCAAACAGACGGAATGGGGAGGTGAGAGGTACTAGTACGGTGACCCTGTATAGGTGTACTCTATCTCGATACTGGCGTCTGGTGTAATTTTGGGATGAAGTGGAAGGATGGGACGTGGGATTCGGCTGCAGTTGTCGTTGACCTCTGGGGATCGTGAGCGGATCGAGGGGTTGTTGAGTGGCGGTGTGCAGGAGGTGCGGATGGTGGTTCGCGCTCTGGCGCTGC
>JAYVZU010000253.1:0-5334 GCA_043783075.1 Rhodanobacteraceae bacterium | reverse complement strand
TGGAAGTGCCCCGCTGAAGTCTTCCTACCCGACTTCGACTTCGTGAAATACTCGCACCGAACCTTCAACCCCGTTGCACTTCAAACTTGAAACCGCCGAGTTAAAATTTCCCATTTTGCCAGCCCTAGCTTTCGAAACGGGAAACTTTGGAGCTTTACGATCGATTTTAGAAGCTTTTCCTATTCGCTAATCAGCGAAGAAGATATATGACGACAGCATATCCATCTTTTTTACGAACATCCAATATTGTTGAGTCAAGACTTCGGTGCGGTCGTTTGCTTCCGCAAACGATACCCCACCCTAATCGCGATACTACTGCGATAAGGATGGGCCACCCATTTGTGGCGCTGCCTGTAGCTTCTTGGTAGCGATGATGCCTATGGGGACGGCTACTAGTAGCATTAGCGCGGCCATGTAGAAGGGGGAGCCGGGGAGGTTGACTACGGCTCGCTCGCCGACTGAGTAGGCAAAGATCCAGGTGAAGATTTGAGGGCCTACTATGCCGGCGGCTCCGCGTAGGCCGTTGATGGCTCCTTGCAGGTGGCCCTGTTCGGATTTGGCGGCGGACTTCGACATGAGGGCCTGCGCGCTGGGCCAGGTAAGCGACATGAGGTTGAGGAACGGGATCGCAAACCAGAAAAGCATGCCTGTTTTGGAGAGGCCGAAGCAGGTGTAGCCTACTGCTCCGCCGAGCAGGCCGAAGAGGATGCAGAAGCGCTCGCCATATTTCTTTGTGAGTGGCCGGACGACAAAGCCGCTGTAGATGATCGTGAAGACGCCGACGACGCCGAGCGAGATGCCGATGGTGCGGACGCTCCAGTGGTAGCGGTAGTCGGTGTAGAGGACGTAGACGTTCATGAGCGATTGCTGCGCGAGGTATCCGAAGATGAGGACGCCGGAGAGGAGCATCAGCGACTTGGAGCGGGTGAGCATGGCGAGGGAGCCGACGGGGTTGGCGCGCTTCCAGGAGAACGGGTTGCGGTGTTCGATCGAGAGGGATTCGGGTAGGACGAAGGTTCCGTAGAGGCCGTTGAGGAGCGAGAGGCCGGCGGCGACGAGGAACGGCAGGCGCGGGTTGACTCCGCCAAGAATGCCACCCATGGCCGGGCCGAGGACGAAGCCGACACCGAAGGCCGCGGATAACATTCCGAAGGCTGCGGCGCGCTTTTCGTGCGGGGTGACGTCGGCCATGTAGGCCATGGCGGTGGGGATCGACGAGGCGGTAAGGCCGGAGATGATTCGGCCGACGAAGAGCCACGGAAGGGCGGGGGCCCACGCCATCATCAGGTAGTCTGCGCCGAGGCCGAAGTTGCTGAGGAGGACGATGGGTCGGCGGCCGTAGCGGTCTGAGAGCGAACCCAGGATCGGCGAGAAGAAGAACTGCATGGCCGCGAAGGTGGTTCCGAATAGGCCGAGCATTTTTGATGCAGCCGAAGCGTCTCCATGCAAGAAAGACTCGATGAGGCGCGGGAGGACGGGTGCAATCATGCCCATGGCGAGCATGTCGAGCAGGACGGTGAAGAAGATGAAGGTAGCGGCGGGGGCTCGGGCGGGCTTGTTGCCGGCGATGGGTTCGCCTAGCTGCTGCTCGGCGGTAAGCTCGAGCATCTCGGGCTGGTTCAGCTCGGGGTTCGGCTCTTCGTTCGCCTGGGGTTGTTGGGGCTCGGACATAGGATGAGCATAGCCGTTGAGGGGTGCATGGTCTACACTCGACGGCAATGCCTTTTGTCGCGCATCCCGAGTTACACCCCGTGTTTGAGGCTCTGGCGTATGCCGGTGGGTATTGGAGTTACAAGGTTGCGCGGGCGCGGGCCGGGGATTTCCTGAGCGACGAGCGGCGTTGGCTGATACTTGCCGCCACGGCGGTTGGTGCGCTGGTGGGGAGCCGGGTGCTGGGGTTGTCCGAGCAGGCTCCGCGGATGGGGTTTCATTGGAGCTCGCTGCTGCTGCCCGGGGGCAAGACGGTTGTCGGCGGGCTGCTGGGTGGGTGGGCAGCGGTAGAGATTGCGAAGCTGGTACTGAAGATCAGGTCGCGGACGGGGGATCTGTTTGCGATACCGCTGTGTCTTGGGATAGCAATTGGCCGGGTGGGATGCTTTGTCGCCGGGTTGGCGGACGATACCTATGGGACCGCAACAACCTTGCCGTGGGGCGTGGATTTTGGCGATGGGGTGAGGAGGCATCCGACACAGTTGTATGAGGTGGTTTTTCTAGTTGTGCTCGCTGCGGTGTTATGGGGTTCGAGTAAGAAGCCGCATCGGGAGGGGAATCTATTTCGAGTATTTATGGGGAGTTATCTGGCTTGGCGGCTGGTGGTGGATTTTATTAAGCCGCAGCCGTTGGTGGGTGGGCTGAATATGATCCAGTGGGCTTGTGTGCTGGGGCTGGTCGCGGTGGGGATTGGGATGCGCGGGGAGGTGGAGGATGGATCAGCGTGATACCGGGAGCCCGGGGGCGAAGGTCCTGACCGCTTCTGTGGTCGGATTGTTGCTTTCGTTAGGGCTGTGTAGCGTTGGGAGTGGCTGGAACAATGCCAGTTCAATAGGGTCGATACTGTTTCTAGTTTCGATGTTAGGTTTCGGAGTTGGGATTGTGATGTTCTTGTTTACCGATCGTTAGGTGAGAGATTGTTTTGGGCTTTGAGGAGTTCGGCATGTCTGAGAAAGCACCGATGACGCTGGCGGGTAATGTGTTTGCGGGTGGGTGCGTTGGGTTGTTGCTTTCGTTTGGGCTTTGTGGAGTGGGGTATCAGGTTGATGCGGCGCACTCTTCGATATCGGGAGTGTTGTTTAGTGTGGGAGTGCCACTGGTCTTGTTGTCTGTGGTGGCGGTATTTGTAGGGCTCATTATGTTTGTGACGGGGCGGCGATGAAGGCACCTTGGCGAGATAAGACGGGGTTGGCGAAGTGGGTTGCGATATTCTCGACGTCGCTGGGTATTGCCACGGGGCTTTGCGGGTTGAATTTTGCGAGCTTCATGTTGGTAGGTGCAACAGGAAGCGGGCAAGCGCAGCCGCTGTTCGGACACGCTTCGGAAAATATCGGAATAATCCTCATCATGGCAGGATATGTTGAGGTGCTGGTGATTGTGATTAGTTCGGTGGCGCTGTTTGTGTTGACTGTCGTTATGATTGTGCGGCAGTTGATGGGGAAGCGGTCGGAGTAGGAGCCCGATTGGAGCGGGCTTTCAGCCCTTGGGTTGATTGGTGATGGTAACCCTGGGCGATGCCCAGGGCTGGTATGGGACGGGCCTTCGGCCCTTTGAGTTGGTGCGGTGGGTGAGGGTTGTGGCAGTTGGAGAAAGTGACACAATAGGTTGAGCAGAGTTTGGGAAAGTCGCGTAGGGTGGTCGGATGCGGAGGCAGAGATGGAATCCGAGCAGTTGCCGAGTAAGTATGGTGCAGTGGGAAAGTTCGCGGCTGTGTCGGCGGCCGTCTTATTGGTTTCGGTAGGGTTATGTGGAATTTCTATTCAGGCCCCTCGCGAAGATTATGTATCGATTCTGGGGTTATTCTCACTGTTTGGAATGATTGTTGGTGCCGGTGGTCTGATAGGAGCGATTGTGAATTTTCTTATGACTGCACTCATCGGCCTCTTCGAAAAGAAGGATCAAGATGGTAGCTGATTCTGAGAATGAGTTATTGCCTAGGGATAAAGCCTGGATTCTAGCGGGTCGGAAATACCCGGACTGAAGTCCGGGCGTATCTTAGGTGCAAGGGCAAAAGCAACTACGGAGATTCTGGCTGCGCCAGAATGACGAGCTATATGCTGCGGACTGTTTAGGGTAAGTTGCGAGGAAATATATGGCACAGGTTCGGCCTTATTTGTTTTATGACACGGCGATTTCTATTTGTTCTACTTGCTATCGGCGGGTGGACGCGAAGATTGTGTTTGAGGACTCGAATGTTTTTATGTTGAAGCGGTGTCCGGAGCATGGGTTTGAGCGGGTTTTGATTGCCGATGATATTGAATATTATCGGCGGTGCCGTGAGGTATTTATTAAGCCGCCGGAGATGCCGGCTCAGTACAACACACCGATCAAGTATGGGTGTCCATATGACTGCGGGTTGTGTCCGGATCATGAGCAGCACTCTTGTCTGTCGCTGGTGGAGATATGCGATGCGTGCAACTTGAGCTGTCCGGTTTGCTATGCGGAGAGTGGGACGCACCGGACGGAGTACAAGAGCCTAGCGCATGTCGAGCGCATGCTGGATGCGATTGTTGAGAATGAGTTGAAGCCGGATATTGTGCAGATCTCGGGGGGCGAGCCTACGATTCATCCGGAGTTCTTTGAGATTCTGGATGCGGCGAAGCAGCGGCCAATCCAGCACCTCATGGTGAATACGAATGGTATCCGCATCTCGCAGGATGAGGCGTTTGTGGAGCGGCTTGCAACGTATATGCCGCGGTTCGAGCTGTATCTGCAGTTCGATTCGTTGAAGCGTGAGCCGCTGATGCAGATGCGTGGCGCCGATCTGCGTAATGTGCGGATGAAGGCTCTGGAGGCTTTGAACCGGCACAACATCTCGACCACTCTGGTGATTACGGTCGAGCGTGGGGTGAATGATTCGGAGCTTGGCGCGCTGGTGGACTTTGCGCTGACGCAGCCTTGTGTGCGGGGGATTACATTCCAGCCAGTGCAGCAGGCGGGGCGGACTACGGGGTACGACAAGGCGGTGCATCGGCTGACGTTGACCGAGGTTCGGCGCAAGATACTGGAGCAGACGGAGAATATTAAAGCGTCCGACTTAATTCCGGTGCCTTGCCATCCTGACTCGCTGGCCATGGCTTACTGTTTGAAGATTGATGGCAAGGTGTTGCCACTTACCGGGTTGATTCCGCCCGAGGTTTTGATTGATGGTGGGCGGAATACGATTATTTATGAACAAGACCCGGCGGTGCGGGATCATATCTTCAAGCTATTTTCTACGAACCACTCGCCGGAGGGCCAGGCTAACTCGCTGAAGGAGTTACTTTGCTGTCTGCCAAAGGTGATGGCTCCGAAGAATCTTGGATATCAGAATTTATTCCGGGTATTGATCGTTCAATTTATTGACGCGCAGAGTTTTGATCTTCGGTCGATCAAGAAGACGTGTGTACATATTGCGCACCCGGATGGGAAGCGGCTGATTCCATTCGATACTTACAACATGTTCTATCGGGATGGGCTGGAGGAGACCCGGTTGGGGCCGCTGCGGGAGAAGGTTTTGGCTTCGGTTTAGGCCGCGGTCGAAAGTCCGAAGGGAGACTCTGCACAAGTTCTGCGTCCACAGTCTGATTGATTAGTCTGAAGTTCAGGGGTGGATTGCGATGAAGCAGCGTAGCTTGGCGTCTC
>JAYVZU010000252.1:0-1731 GCA_043783075.1 Rhodanobacteraceae bacterium | reverse complement strand
CCCCATTAGCTCGCTGGTACACCGACCTCCGATCAGGAGCTACCAAGGCACTGCTTGCAGCCGAAGCTGACGCCGTCCGCGCCATGGCGGTAGCCTTGCCTCGGAAACTCAGCAGCAAGCCGAACCGCAGCATCCGCGCTGCCAAAGCCGAGAAGGACTCGTAAAGCTGTTCCTAAAGGCCTCTCAGGGGTTGTGATCGCTGTCCACGGACACCCGCTCCTTTTGTCGTTAGGGCTTCTTCTCGGCCTGCTCAGCCATTCCAGCACCTGGAGTGGTTTTGAAGAAGGATAGCTGGAGCGAACCGAAGAGAATCTGGTTGCTCCTCCGGAAGGACTCAGTGGCCTCCGTCAGTCGTCTATCTTCTCCCAAAGCATCGAAGCTAGTCAGCGACTGGATGCGCTTCTGAAGCGGCTTTGCCGCCGCAGACAATACCTGGTCGTGAACCTTTCGCCCGAGACTGGTCGGTGTCAGCACCCGGACTCGCCTGTCCTTTTCGTGACGGCTGATCTGGATCAAACCGCTGTCGGCAAGAAATTTGCAGGCCCGGCTTACCTCGTAGTCCTCAAGCCCCGTCTCCCGCCGTAGGGAAGACTCAAAGTATTTCCGTTCCCTGATGATCCGCTGCAGAGCATAGAAGGCGATAAAAGTAAGGCATTGAAATCGAAGTTCCTGCAAGGTAGCCAGCAGGAAGAGATTGCCAGACGGAGCAATGGATCGCATGAGCTTCTTGCATTGGGCCAGAGGTATCTGGATATTTGCAAGTATTACGTGACAGAATAATAAGCCATAAGATCATGAAAAATAAAGGTTTACTGGTGAACGCGATCCGCAAGTCAATGCGAAATTTGACGATGGAGCAAGCGAGCCGAGGCTTGACATGACTTTGATACTCCGTGCCCTCTATAGAGACTCAGCCTCAGCAGCACCCACCAGAGTCACAGGTGCCGCCCGAAGCCGTACGGCTACGGTCAACCAAAGAGGCAACAGTTGCGTTGAGAAAGAAGATCAATAGCGTCACTGAATCGGGATTGTTACAGGGCTCGTCGAAGCGCGTAGAAACAGTGAAGTCGTCGGATGTTTTCGACTGGGACGTAGAACAAGCGCTTCAGAGCAGGGAAGACGGAGAGTGATTCCTTCACGTGACACGATGCTGTCCCCGCTGGAACTCGCGGAGGCGCTCGGGATGTCGAAAGATACGTTAGCGTATTGGCGGTCGCAGAAGCGCGGACCAGCCTATTACAGTGTAGGACCCAAGATCTAATATCCCAAGGATCGATTAGCACAATGGTTTGAAGCAAAACTGAAGGAGACCAACAACGATGGCACTAAGGGCACGCGGCGGGAAGTGGCACTACCGGTTCAAACTCGACGGCCGCAGTTACGCCGGAACAACAGGCTTGGCCGCCACAACACGAAACGAGAACGAGGCGAGGCAGCGGGAGGCTGAGCATCACAAGGCACTCCTTGAGGTGCGTATTCCGTCCCGCCGTATCCGAGTTCGCGAGTTCATTAATGGCGTCATCGAGTTCCTGGAGTGGACCCGGATGGAATATCGCGCCCATCCAAACTCCCATCGCCGCATCGCAACGAGCTTAACAAGTGCCAAGGAGTTCTTTGGGGCGATGCCCGTCAGCACGATCTACGAAGATTCAATTGAAGCTTACAAAGTCTGGCGGATCAACGTTCACAAGGTACGCGACATCACGGTCCGGCACGACCTGCACGCCTTGT
>JAYVZU010000251.1:0-5337 GCA_043783075.1 Rhodanobacteraceae bacterium | reverse complement strand
ATTCCGGAACTGTCGAAACGCGCGAGGTTCAGGTTGGGTCCAGGATCGGTGGCCGCGTCATTAGAGTCGGCGTCGAAGAAGGGCAGAGTGTCCAGGCTGGTGCACCGCTCGTCACGTTTGACGCTGCGGAACTCCTCTCCCAACGCGCTCAGGCGCAGGCCCAGGTGCAGCAGGCTCAGGCGGATGTCGATCGGCTCGTGCGCGGCTATCGTCCCGAAGAGATCGCGCAGACATCGGCGGCAGCCGCAGCGCAAAACGCATCGCTGGAAGCCGCGAAGAATGGCCCCAGACCCCAGGAACTCGCGCAGGCACAGGCCGACTATGCCGCCGCGCAGGCTGACGCAGTGGACGCCGACGCGACCTTCAAGCGGATGGAAACTCTCGTCCGCGGCGACACCATATCCCGCCTGCAGTTTGACGATGCCCGCGCCAAGCGCGACAGTTCCGCGCAGCGGGCGGAGTCCTTGCATCAGCGCCTATCGCTACTCCAGGCCGGAACTCGCCCGGAGGAGCTTCGCGCTGCCGAAGAGCGATACCGTCAGGCCGTCGCAGCTGCCAATCTGATGCGCCGCGGCTATCGCAAAGAAGACGTAGACGCCGCCCGCGCAGTGCTCGCCGCCGCCGTAGCGCATCGGGACGAACTCGATGTGCGGCTCAAGGAGGCAGACCTGTTGGCTCCGGTCGCTGGTGTTGTCGAGGTAGTGAGTGTTCGACCTGGCGATCTGGTCCCACCCGGCAAGATCGTCCTCACGATTCTCGAATCCTCGCAGTTGTGGGTCAAGATTTACATTCCGGAGACAGAAGTCGGTGCCATAAAACTGAATCAGTCCGCCTCGGTCGAGGTCGACTCCTACCCCGGTCGCAAGTTCACTGGCGCCGTGCAGGAGGTCGGGTCGCAGGCCGAGTTTCTACCGCGAAATGTGCAAACGCGTGATGATCGCGAACACCAGGTCTTCGGCGTCAAAATCCGTGTCGACAACGCGGATGGCGTCCTGAAGTCCGGCATGTCGGCCACGGTGCAACTCCGATGACGCCGGTCATCACCGCCGAGCATCTCACCATCCGCTTCGGAAACTTTACGGCCGTTGACGATGTCAGCTTCACGATCGGCAAGGGTGAACTCTTCGGCTTTCTAGGTCCTAATGGTTCGGGCAAGACAACCATCATCAAGGCACTCTGCGGGCTGCTGACGCCGACCGAAGGCACCGGCACCATCCTCGGTATGGACATCCGCAAGCAGGCCGCTGAGATCAAGCGACACGTCGGCTATATGTCGCAGAAATTTGGTCTGTACGAAGATCTGACCGTAGCAGAAAACCTCGGATTTTATGCCGGTGTCTACGGCATCACAGGCCCGGTCGCTTCCAAACGCATTGCAGAGATTCTCGCTCTGACTGGCCTGCAACCCTACCTTACCCGTCGCGTCAGCCAGTTGTCCGGCGGATGGAAGCAGCGGCTGGCGCTGGGTTGCGCCATCATCCACTCGCCAGAAGTCGTGTTTCTGGATGAGCCCACCGCCGGTATTGACCCTGTCGCACGCCGCTCTCTCTGGGACCTTTTCTTCCAGTTATCCGGACAAGGCGTCACCTTCTTCGTCACCACCCACTACATGGACGAGGCGGAGCGTTGCGGTCGCGTTGGCTACATCTATCTTTCCAAGCTCGCTGCCCTCGGCACTGTCGAAGAACTGCAGCGCCTGCCAGCGGCAAATCCCGCCGGTACGTCGCGGGTCCAAATCGAAATTCCCAACGCCTCAGCCATCCTTGCCGCGCTTCGTCTGAGCCAGGGAGTCCGCGAAGCGACGATCTTCGGCCGGTCCATTCACGCTCTTGTGGATTCCAACCAGATCCAACCCCTGAAGCAGGAATTCCCCGAAGCGAAGATCGATCCAATCACCCCGTCCCTCGAAGATGTCTTCGTCACGCTCACACTCGACATTATGAAGGAAGCAAAATGAACAGCGTCTTCTTCGGTCTGTGGCCGATCTGCCGAAAGGAGTTCACGCACATCGTGCGCGACCCCGGCACGCTGTTCTTCGCGCTCCTGCTGCCGCTCCTGCAACTCTTCATGTTTGGCTATGCTGTCGATACCAATGTGCGCCAGATTACAACGGCAGTTCTGGACGAATCCCACACCCAGGAGAGCAGGGAACTCGTCGCAAAGCTTGCCGCATCCGACGTCTTCCGGATGGTCGAAACCGTGCAATCGGATGACGCACTATACGGCGCCATTCGCTCTGCAAAGGTCCGGGTCGGCGTAAAAATTCCGTACGACTACGCCCGCCGCCTGCAGAATGGCTCCACGGCAACCGTGCTGGTGCTGGTCGACGGCTCCGATTCAACCGTCGCCGGGCAGGCCGTCAACGGAGCCACTGGTGTGGCGCTGGAGGAGTCGCTAAGCCGCGTCGTAGGCGGAGCAAACCTGCCCATCGACATCCGCCCCTCGGTCCTCTACAACCCCAGCACGCGGTCCGCAAACTTCTTCATCCCCGGCCTCATTGCGATCCTGCTGCAGGCCATGATCATCCTGCTGATCGCCCTGAGTCTGGTCCGCGAACGAGAGCGCGGAACCCTGGAGCAGCTCACCATGACACCCGTAAAACCACTGGGCCTCATGGTTGGCAAGATGATCCCCTACGGCGTCCTCGGCTTCTGCGAGCTCTGCATCATCCTGATCATCATGCAGGTAGTGTTTCGGGTCCCGATCCACGGAAGCTGGCTGCTGCTGCTGGCCCTGTCCGTGCCTTTTCTACTCGTGGTCCTCGGAATCGGCCTCGTGATTTCAACCCGCGCGCAGTCCCAGGCCGAAGCCTTTCAGCTGGCGATGGGGATGATCCTGCCGTCGGTCTTTCTCTCCGGATACATCTTCATGATCGACACCATGCCTGCAGTCTTTCGTGTCGTCAGCCGCGTCATTCCAGCGACCTACTACATCCAGATTCTGCGTGGCATCATCCTGCGCGGAGCCGGCTTCAGAGACCTATGGCTACAGGCCCTCGTGCTCACAGCCATGGGAGTCATCGCGATTCTGCTCGCTGCCTGGCAGTTCGTCCGGAAGCAGGCACACTAGTCGATCAGCGAGTCGATAAACGACTTACTGTCGAACGGAATCAAGTCGTCGATCTTCTCGCCCGTACCCGCATACACCACCGGCAAGCCCAGCTCAGTCGCAATCGCCAGCACGATTCCGCCCTTCGCAGTCCCGTCCAGCTTCGTCAGTACGATTCCCGTCACGCGGGCCGCCTCGGTAAACAGCCGGGCCTGCTGCAGACCGTTCTGTCCCGTCGTGGCATCCATCACTAGCAGCGTCTGATGCGGTGAACCCGGCACCAGCTTCTCGGCCGTCCGGCGCATCTTGTCGAGTTCCTTCATCAGGTCGGTCTTGGTATGCAGACGGCCGGCCGTATCGACAATCAGAACCTGCGTGCCGCGCGCCTTGGCTGCCGCACACGCGTCGTACAGCGCCGCCGAGGGGTCGCCACCCTGCTTGGTCTTGATAATCTGTACGCCAGACCGCTGCGCCCACACCTCAAGCTGCTCGATCGCAGCCGCGCGAAACGTATCCGCAGCACACAGCAAAACGCTGCGGTCGCGGGCCGTAAAGTACGCAGCCAACTTGCCAGAGGTGGTCGTCTTTCCGGTACCGTTCACACCCACCATCATGATGACTTCAGGCGCGGTATCCGGGTGCGCGGTAGGACGCGCAACATTGTCGAGCACCGCCTGCAACTCGGCTTTCAACAGCGTCTTCAGCTCCCCGCCGCCTTCAATGCCGGTGCGCAGTGCACGCTGTCGCAGGTTATTGAGCACAATATCGGTGGTCGCGGAACCAACGTCCGCTGCCAGCAGCAGCGGTCCCAGGCTCGCAAGCGTGGACTCGTCCACCTCGCGTGTCAGTGCAACAATCTGACCAATGGAGTCGGCCAGCGACTCGCGTGTGCGTGTAACCGCCTGCCGCATCCGGTCAAAGAGACCGGCCTTTGCAGGGGCGGATTCCGTCGAAGAAGAGTTCGGTGTTTCCGGTTCCGGGTTCTTGTCGCGTCTGCCGAAGAGGTTGAAGGCCATGCTGTTTCTAGTTTAGTGCATCGCGTGAATCAGCACCCCTACTCGTCGCGCCCCGGCCTCGACATCAGCTCCTTGATCGCATCGCGCGGGCTCTTCTCCTGATGCAGCACCGCATCCATCTGCTGTGCAATCGGCATCTCCACCCCGTATCGTGCAGCCAGTCCAAGCGCCGCCGCCGTGGAGTGCACGCCCTCCGCGACCTTGCCATTCATCCCTTCCAGGATGTCCGGCAGCTTTCGCCCCCTGCCCAGTTCAATGCCCACGGAGCGATTGCGGCTTAGAGCGCCGGTGCAGGTCAACACCAGGTCGCCGATGCCGGAAAGCCCTGCCAGAGTCTGACGTCGCCCACCGCAAGCCACGGCCAGCCGCGTAATCTCGGCGATCCCACGTGTAATCAGCGCGGCCGACGTATTCGCGCCCAGCCCCAGACCATGAACCACGCCCGCGGCCAGTGCAATCACATTCTTCAGCGAGCCGCCCAACTCCACGCCAGCCACATCGTCGTTGGTATAAAGGCGCAGCGATGGCGAAGAAAACTCACGCTGAATGGTCTGTGAAAGATCGGAAGAATGTGCCGCGATCACACAAGCCGTCGGCTGACCGGCCGCAACCTCCTGGGCAAACGACGGGCCACTCAGCACGCCGCACGGATTATCAGTCACCGATGCAATCACCTGCGTCACGCGGAGAAACGTCGTCTCCTCCAAACCCTTGCTGGCGCACACGATAATCTGGTTCCGCGTCAAAACAGGGGCGATCTTCTGCATCGTCGAACGCAGGTGTCCGGCCGGCGTCACCGAGACGATTATGTCTGCTTCAAAGATCGCCGCCAGCAGATCGGACGTTACTTGCACGTCCATCGGAAGCGTAAACCCGGGCAGGTACGGCAGGTTTTCGCCGCTCTCCACTAGGTGTTCGGCCAGCGCAGAAGAGTGCGCCCAAAGCGATAGCTCATGGCCTCCGCGACGCGACAGAGACAGCGTGATCGCCGTCCCCCACGCCCCAGCGCCCAATACTGCAATGCGGCTCAAGCGGTCACCTTCTTGCTCCCAAACTTAGGCTCTGTGCCCGAGATCAAGCGGCCGATATTGGCGTGGTGCTTTACGATGACAAGCAGTGGAAGAAAGAAGAAGCCAGCCATGTAGATTCCTGGCCGCATGCGCAGGATGAAGTGCATCTCAATCAGAGGGACCGTAATGCACGCAAGGATCGAGGCGAGCGAAACATACCGTGTGAAGGAGAACACGACAACGAATACGACCAAAAGACATAA
>JAYVZU010000250.1:0-5339 GCA_043783075.1 Rhodanobacteraceae bacterium | reverse complement strand
TAACTCATGTTGTGTTTGCAACTCGCTCATCCAGTCCTTGACGCTCGCAGTCAGTAGTTCGATCCATTGGCCACGACTACAGCAAGGCTAGCAGGTCCGCCGGTTCGGGGCGGACACGAGGGTCGGCAAATGCCTCCGCGAAGGCTATCTTGCCGGAATTTCCGTCCGGCCTAATCAGGAAGAGCCCCGGCAGCGGAAGCCGCCACGAAGCTTCTGAAGCGGTCTCGTAGCTCAAACCCGCGTTGGAGTAGGGAATATTCACCATGATCGACTGGAAGTACTTACGCACTAGCTCAGGCACCGTATGCGCGATGCCGAACTGCTCAACCAGAGTCGCACCAGGATCGGACAACACCGGGAACTTGAGCAGATGCTGCTGAACCGTGAAGTCGTTATTGCGGCGATTTTGCGGGGAGATGGCCACGAAAATCGCGCCACGCTCGCGAACCTGCGGGTACAGATCACGCCAGGCCTCAAGCTCGGTAACGCAGTACGGATCCCAGCGCCCACGAAAGAATTTCACAATTACCGGCCCCAGGCCAAGAAGATCGATGGAGCGGACAGGTTTATTGGTCAGTGCGTCCTGAAGATTGAACTCCGGGGCCGGCGACCCCACTCGCAGGATGTGGTCCTCGATACCGGTCGCGAACAAATCGGCGGCGACACCCTCCGAGATGGCCAGGCGATCGGGCTGGACCAGGGAGCGCGTTCGCGCGGTAATGGCGTCGAGTTGATCCTGCAAATTCGGAACTACGGAAGTCCGTGACATACTCGTCTATCTTCTCAGATTGCGTAGGTGCCAGAATTGGTTTGAAGCTGATACTATTGCCGCCATGAAAACCTCTTTGAATCGCCGCACCCTGTTGCGCGGAGGAGCGCTTGCCGCTGCCGCCGCCTGTATCCCCGCCAAGTTCGCAGAAGCCGCGCCCGAAACGATGGCGCCCGCGATCCATCTAGGGCTGGCCAGCTACACGTTTCGCCAGTTTCCGCGCGCTAAGGTGATCGAGTGGATGAAAGAACTTCGCCTCACGACGATCAACTGTAAAGACGTGAAGGATCATCTGCCGTCCACATCGCCTGAGGCGGAACTGGCAGCCGTTGCCGACTATAAGGCGGCGGGAATTACCGTCACCGCTGGCGGCACGATCTACTTCCCGAAGGATGAGGATGACGATATCCGCGCCAAGTTCGAGTACGCCAAGCGCGCCGGAATAAAAGTCATCGTCGCAGGCGATCCCGAAGAGAAGACACTGCCGCGCATCGAAAAATTTGTGAAGGAATACGACATCAAGTTCGCCATCCATAACCACGGCCCGGAGGATAAGATCTGGCACTCGCCGTTGGATGTGCTGAAGGCTGTCAAGAACATGGATCCGCGGATGGGGTGCTGCATCGATATCGGGCACACGATGCGCGCCGGGACAGACATTGTTCAGGCGATTCACGCCGTTGGGCCGCGTCTATTCGACATGCACTCGAAGGATTTGCTGAAGGGCGATTCGAAGGAGAGCCAGGTCGCTGTCGGCGCGGGGATCCTGCCAATTCCGGCGATCTTCAAGGCTTTGATCGCCGTCAAGTATAAGGGAAATGTCGATCTGGAGTATGAGATCAACGGCGACAACCCGATGCCCGGCGTGATCGAAAGCTTCTCGTACATGCGTGGTGTCTTGGCCGGAATGGGCGTCAAAGCATAACTTTTTCAACCCAAGGGTCATCCCGCGAGCCTGCTAACGGGATGGCCCTTTTCCGTTTACCCCAGCAACGTCCCAGAATTTCCCGACCATCAGCCAAGGCGTAGCAGCTCCGCAATCGCGTTATGAGACTCAATGGCGTGACGCAGCCGCTTCTTGCGATCCACGGTGTACCGATTGCGCCGCCCATCCCGTTCCACTGCGATATATCCCTCGTGGGTCAGATCATCGACTATGCGTTGCACAGCTCGTTCCGTAATGCCGATCGCTGCGGCTATATCCTTCATCCGCATGGTCGGGTCTCGCTCGACAAGCAGAAGCGTGTGGGCGTGATTGGTCAGGAACGTCCAGTTCTGCCCGGATGTCTCGGGCGCTTTCGGCGCAGCAGTTTTCGGAGCGGTTTTGCGTGTTGTCATAGGCGACCATAAAAACAGGAATTGCAATACATGAAATAAATGTCGTATAAATAGCTTGAGTGCAAGGGTTGCATGGAGAACCCCCGCCGGGAGCGAATGACGATGGTGATCGAAGAAGCATTGCAGCAGAACTCAAAAGCAAAACACAAAAGTGCGACACGTGTGACGGTGATTCCGGGCGACGGCATTGGGCCGGAGATCATGGGATCCGTCCTGACCATCTTAGCCGCAGCCCGAGCAGGAATCGACGCCGAGTTTGCTGAGGCTGGGGAGCAGGTCTATCTGGCTGGCCAAACAAGCGGAATTCCAGCCGAGACATGGAACTCCATTCGCGAGACAGGCCTCGTTCTGAAAGGACCAATTACGACTCCGCAAGGCGGCGGATACAAGTCGCTCAACGTGACGCTGCGCAAAACACTCGGACTATACGCAAACGTGCGCCCATGCCGTGCGTACGTGCCCTATGTTCCAGCGATGAATCCCGACATCGACGTAGTTATCGTGAGAGAAAACGAGGAAGATCTGTACGCTGGCATCGAGCATCGGCAGACAGCCGACGTTACACAGTGCCTCAAACTGATCACCCGCAAAGGGTGTGAGCGCATTGTGCGGTACGCCTTTGAATACGCTGCGCAGCGTGGCCGCAAGAAGGTGACCTGTATGACGAAAGACAACATCATGAAGCTGACCGATGGCCTGTTCCACCGCGTCTTCGACGAGATACGCGCCGAATATCCAAACGTGGACTCCAACCACCAGATCATCGACTTTGGAATGGCCAACTTCGTCGCGAGGCCGACGCAGTACGATGTGATCGTGCTGCCAAATCTCTATGGCGACATACTTTCGGACGTCGCGGCCGAGATGACGGGGTCCGTCGGCATGGGAGGATCTGCAAACCTCGGGCCCAAATCTGCCGTGTTTGAGGCGATCCACGGCTCGGCACCAGGGCTTGCGCGAGACATTGCCAACCCGTCTGGTCTATTGATGGCGGCGCTGGAAATGATCAGCTACATCGGTAAGGTCGATGTGACACGGACCATCCACAACGCGTGGCTGAAGACTCTCGAAGATGGAATCCACACTGCGGACATTTTCAGCGAGATGACCACACAACGCGTCGGGACGATGCAATTTACAAAGTCGGTCATCGAGCGGCTCGGCGATGCCCCAGTGACATTTGGAAGGGTGCAGTTTGCTGGATGTATCCGAGCTGAGCTGGAACACCCTGTGGAGGAAAAGGCTCCACCGGACGTAAAAAAACTGGTTGGCATGGATGTGTTTCTGGATTGGACGGATGCAGGGCCGAACGAACTAGCTGAAAGGCTGCAAGTATTGAAAACGCCAGGTTTTGCGCTAAAGATGATCACGAATCGAGGCGTCAAGGTTTGGCCCAACGGACACGAAGATACCGTCTGCACAGACCACTGGCGGTGCCGGTTCCAAATGACAGACAACTCTGGAGCAGCAACCGGAGTGGATTTGGTGAAGATTCTGGCGGCGGTCGCCGATGCGGGGTTCGAGTGCATCAAGACGGAAAACCTGTATACCTTCAATGATGTCCCAGGATTTGCACTCGCCCAGGGGCAGTAAACGACAGGTGTCCCAACTTTACCCATTCACTGACCATGTCAAAAATCGCAACAGCCAACCTCTCAAGTCCTAACCTCGTTCGGACTTGAGAGGCTTCATTTGGACATGCGGAGTCGAATCAAATTCCTTTGCTAATGTTCTCCCATCAAGGAAAGCCATAGTGGATGAAAACTTCGAAGTATGTCTGGACTCTCTCGTTGGGAATGGATGCCGCAAACTGCACAGCGCAACAGGCACCGCCGGTCCGGACCCCGCCTCCTCCGCCCTTGCGGATGACGACTGCGGCCTTTGCCGATGGAGCTACGTGCCGGTGAAGTATAGCTGCACGCCGGGTGATGCGTCAGTCTCGCCCGAACTCAAGTGGAGTCAGGTTCCGGCTGGGACGCAGAGCTTCGCTCTGGTGCTGTCGGATCTTGACAATCATCCGGGCGAGGCTATGGTGGACTTTCCACACTGGATTGTCTGGAACATTCCTGCGACCGCTACGAGTCTTGCAGAAGGTGTTCCGTCAGGCGCGACGCTGGCTGATGGGAGCCACCAGACTGGGTTTCGGGGGGCTAGTTATCTGGGGCCGTGTGCTCCGGTTGGGCCGAATCATCACTACATGTACGCGCTTTATGCGTTGGATACGATGCTGACCGTGCCCGTAGATTCGAAGCGGCCCGACGTGATGAAGGCCGCCGAAGGGCATGTGCTGGGTGCTGCTACCTGGATCAGCGTCTTCCATAAATAAGTCGCTTAGGCGACCTAAATGTGCGTCATCTGGGCATGTGTATATACAGAAGTGTATATACACATGCCCAGATTGCGTTTGTGGCTAGTTGTGCGGGACCAGGACCAGGTCGTAGCTGATGATGTAGATGGCGAGAGCCGAGAACAGGAAGAACACAACGACCCAGAATTTCCAATCGGTGTGGGCGCGACGCCAGTAGGGCGGACGAGCCTGATAGGGGCTCTTGTGGGATTCGTTGGCAGGGGCACGGTGGTCATTGTAGGGCTCTAGTTCGCGCATCGGGGAGCCTCTCGGATTGCCGGTATGTTCAAGACAGAACGACGGATATGAAGAGGTCTAGCCTCTCCAACTGGTGTCTAATCAGTGAGATGCTACCGCGCGCTGGATGGATGTCGCGGGTGGTGGCAACGTGTCGGCGACGACGATCATTTCGTCTGTGCGGTCTGCGACAACCATTCAGCATGCAGGGAATTCGCGGCTTGGATGTCCTGCTCAAGGTTTTCCATGGTGTAGTTGAGTGGAACGCCATGCGCGGCGAGGAATGCGTGCACCTTCATCCGGGTTCCGAAGCCGAGCGTGCGGCGGACTTGGGACTCGTTGAGATAGCGGGTGCCGAAGCCCTCGACGGCGAGGGCTTCCGGGATATCGAGGGTGATCTGCATGGGGATAGGGTAGTACCTGGGGTGAATGTGGGTGCGATGGAGGTTTCGTTCGAAGCGCAGGGCGATGGTCCAGCTATGGAAGACCGGCGGTTCGTGGGGCAGGGCGGGGAATTGGGCGGTGAGGGGCTTCGCGAGGTGCATGGCAGGTTTGTATCATCGGCGGGTTCGCGGGTGGCGCGAGGGCCCACTTAACGCAGAGTGCGCGATGAATGGGGCACCCGGTGTGTGGGCCACCCGCCTCGGA
>JAYVZU010000249.1:0-5342 GCA_043783075.1 Rhodanobacteraceae bacterium | reverse complement strand
ACGTCAACTTCCAGCTCAAAGTCGATGTGTTCGATCTCTTCAACCACCCCAGCTTCGGCAACCCCGGCACCACGGCTTCGCCCGGCAGCGCAACCTTTGGCCTCATCACGGCCACGCGCTTCCCGGTCGGAGACCTCGGTTCCTCGCGTCAGCTACAGCTGAGCGGCAAACTCTCCTTCTAGTCCGGGGCTTCTGGAAGGTTGACGGTGCGCCTCGATCGGGAAGCCGGTAGAGGCGCTCGCCGTTGTTTTGGGCGCCAGCACGGCGCCTCTCCCGTACCATCAGGAGAGGCAAACCGATGCTGATGGATACCGACACGATCGTTGCAATCTCCACCCCGCCCGGCCGCGGCGGCATCGGCATCGTGCGCCTCTCAGGTATCGACGCGCGACTTATTGCTGAGTCGATCTGCAAGCTGCGAAATCCTCTCGCCGCAGGCCGCACCCGGCTTGCCGAGATCCTCGACCCACAGGGCCAAGTGCTCGACGAAGCTGTCGTGACGTTCTTCGCCGCGCCCCACTCCTACACGTCGGAAGACGTCGCAGAGATCGCCTGCCACGGCGCACCCGTCTTGTTAAACTACGTCGTACGCGCCGCAATGGAGCGTGGAGCCCGCCTCGCCGAACCCGGTGAATTCACCCAGCGAGCCTTCCTCTCCGGCCGCATCGACCTCACCCAGGCCGAGGCCGTCAACGACCTCATCGCCGCCCAAACCCTCCAGCAGGCGCGAGTCGCCGCAGCGCAACTTGGTGGAGCCGTCGCCCGCCAGATCGCACCCGTCAAGGCAACACTCATCCACCTCATCGCCGAACTCGAAGCCGGAATCGACTTCGCCGAAGACGACCTCGACCTGTTGCCGCAAGCCAACATCATCAGCGCAATCGACGAGATCCGTCGCCAACTCCGCGCGCTCGCCGCAACCTATAGCTACGGGCGCATCGTCCGCGACGGATTCACGCTGGCTATCGTCGGCCGTCCCAACGCCGGAAAATCCTCCCTCTTCAACCGCCTGCTGGAGCGCGAACGCGCCATCGTCACTTCGCAACCCGGCACCACGCGCGACCCCATCTCGGAACGACTCGCCATCGGCGGAATCCCGGTCGAGCTCGTCGACACCGCCGGCCTCCGGGACGCGCCTGAAGGCGAAGCTGAGACCCAGGGCATCCTCCGCACCCGCGAGCGCATGGCCGAGGCAGACTTCGTTGTCCACGTCATCGACGCCAACACCCAAACCGGAGAATCCCTCCACCCGGAAGATCAAGCCACTCTCGCATCGCTCCAGGGCCGTCCGCACCAAATCGTCCTCAACAAGTCCGATCTGGTGCCAACTCCGCGCCCAGAGCGCATGTGTATATACACTTCTGTATATACACATGAGGGAATTGCCGCCCTTAAGGCTGCAATCCTGACCGCACTGACCGGGTCGGCCCCGACCGCAGACTCCGCCCTGCTCACCAACCTCCGCCAGCACCAGGCCATCACGGAAGCCGTTACCGCAATCGACGCCGCCGATCTGGCAACCCAAAATTCCATCCCCCACGAGATGCTATTGCTCGACCTCCACAACGCTCTGGATTGCCTTGACCGTCTTACCGGTGTCACCACAACCGACGATATTCTGGGCCTTATCTTCTCCACCTTCTGCATCGGAAAGTAGCTGGTAGCCCGCGCTGGTAACCAAACCGAAGTTGTACCGGTGCGTTAGACTTTCGGACCTAAGTGCAATTCTCCCAGCTGTTTACGCAGGCGTAGCTTACAAGGAAGCGGGAGTTCCACCGCATCGATATCTATGGCAGTTCCATTTCATCCCGGGTCTTCTCTTCTTCAGGTTGCGATCTTTGCAGCGCTGCTGATGGGTGGAACCGCGACTGCCCAAGCGCCCGCAAACTTCGGCGCAGCCTGCCCGCCCGCAGACGGCACCGTAGAAGACCGCACTTATTCCATCCGCAAACTAGCCTTTGAGGCGAACACCGCTGGCCGGGTGGCAGAGGCGCGTCACCTGATGCGGTGCGCCATCCGCGCAAATCCAAAGGGCCTCATCGCCCTGCGCCAGGAGGTCTACCTCGACCTCAACGCCAAGGATGACGCAGGAGCAGCCGAAGATATCGAAGCCCTCCGCGCTCTCGGCGCAAGCTCCCCGCAGTTCGAGGCGCAGGAAGGGTACATCTTCGCCAGCCAGAAGAAATACGACGAGGCTCGCCTCGCCTTTGGCCGCGCCATCGCCGGTGGTGACCCTGCCATTACGGCGCGATCCATGAAGGCGATTCTTGTCCTCGACGGAAAATTTCCGCGCCACGTCCTAAGTCTTTATGCCGACTCGCAATATATGAATTGCTTCAGCGACGGCGTGGTCGACACTTACGCCCGATATTCCGAGCGACTCGGAGTTAGCTCGCCATTTCAGATTTATATCGCCGAACGCCTATTACAAGATACAGCTTCCAGCGGCGGCAAACTTCCCCAGATCTTCTCCGACACCGCTCTCCTCAGCGGAATAGGAGTAGCTTTCCAGCCGCACGACGCGCCTTACTTTCTAACTGCCGAAGCCAACGCAGCCTATTTATTCTATGGCTCAAAAAACGGAACCTTAGCCATAGTTCCGGACTCCCGTGTAGTCGCTGGATATTACAAACTATGGCGCGCTGGACGAGACAGTTCTATCGGCGATCGCTTTTCTTTTGAGGCTAACGGCTCTATAGGCTTCTACTCGCGCTACAAGCATGACGGCATCGCCTACTTACAGCCGCGCGAGATCATCGACCTGACCCACGACGGCAGTCTGCGCCTAAGACCCTTCCTGCAGCAGAGTATTTCGCTTGATAGCAACCAGCAGTTCTATAACAATATTTTTGAACTGATCCCAGGCTTTGAGGTCTCGAACACCGACTTACATGGATTATCGCTGCGCGTGGAATATGCTCGTGGCTTCTATCTGCCAGTCAGTAACTCGGCGACTAACCCCTACGGTTCAAGTTACTGCGACTCCCGCTTCCGGCTTCTCTTCCAGAAAAATATATCGTTCGGATCGGAGGCCCACTAACAATGGTCCTTACCGAGTGGTTTCTTGCAATCCTCTATCTAGTCGGTGGCCTGAACGACTTGTTCATGGACATGGTTTTCTACATCAAGCCGCTGCGCCGCTGGATAGCGCAAGGTAGAGAAAATCCCGTTGCCATGCCGGGCGACTTATCCGGAATTCCCGAGCAAGCTATCGCAATTCTTATTCCTGCGTGGGATGAGAGCGCTGTTATCGGCGCCATGCTGGAGTCCACCTGCACCCGGCTCGAATATAGTAACTACGACATCTTCGTCGGCACCTACCCCAACGACGACGCCACCCAGATGGAGGTCGCCCGCGCTGCTTTCGATCGCCCGCGCATCCACAAAGTCGTCTGCCCTAACGACGGCCCCACCAGCAAGGCCGACTGCCTGAACTGGATCGTCGAAGCCATCAAGCTGAAGGAGCAGGAGACCTGCAAACGCTACGCCATCTTCACGCTGCAGGATGCCGAAGACGTCGTCCACCCACTGACGCTCAAGGTCTTCAACCGCTTCGTGCCCGAGTACGACATGGTGCAGGTCCCGGTCGTCCCGTACGAGCGCCAGCTTTATAAACTTACCGGCGGAACCTATCTCGATGAGTTCGCCGAAGTCCACCTGAAGAACCTCGACGCGCGTCTTGCTGTCGGTGGAATGGTGCCTTCGGCGGGTGTCGGCACCGCCTTTGGCCGCGAAGCCTGCGACGAACTCGCCGCGCAAACCAACCACATCCTTTTCCCGCCGGTCTCGCTCACAGAGGACTACGACTTTTCCTTCCGGCTCTACCGCAACGGGCGCAAATCGGGCCTGGCCAAGGTCTGGGTGATGAACACCGACAGCCCGGACAACCCTTACGAAGAGTTGGTCGCGATCCGCGAGTTCTTTCCCGCAGTCTTCGGAGATGCCGTTCGCCAGAAGCAACGCTGGATGCTCGGGATCACCTTTCAGGGTTGGGAAAAATTAGGTTGGGGCAAGACCTGGCGCGAGCGCTACATGCTGCTCCGCGACCGCATCGGCGTCGTGACCAGTGTGCTTAACGCCGCCACGCTGCTCATCGTGATGAGCGTCACCGAGGCCATCGCCTGGGCGCTCACCCATCACCGCGTTTGGAACGCCGATCTCGGCCGCTACCACCTGCCCGGCACACTCAGCATCCTCATCGACATCAACCTTGTACTGCTGGCTTACCGCATCTTTCAGCGCGCGGTTTGCGTGAAGGAAATCGCTCGCCGCCGCCAGATGTTTATGGTGCCGATCCGCCTCGTCTGGGGCAACGTCATCGACTTCTACAGCACCCTTCACGCCACGCGCCGCTACATCCACTCGCGCGTTACGGGTACGCCGCTCAAGTGGCTCAAGACCGCCCACGAATTCCCCAACGTCGAACAACTTTTGCGCACTCATCGCCCGCTCGGCGACCTGCTGCTGGAGCGCCGTCTCATCTCTCCCGCACAGTTGAGTGACGCGCTCGCCACGCAGCGCTGGCAGGGTGCGAAGCGAATTCCTCTGGGCGAAATCCTCGTCGCGATGCCCGCCATCACGCTCGAACAGTTGGACGAAACCCTTGCCCTGCAGGCTCGCTCCAAGGTCCGTGTGCAGGAGGCTGTTGAGTTGGCATTGGCAGAGGAACCAATCGTAGCTCGACGCGAAGAGTCGGCCATCGACTTTGTCGCACAGCCGGTTCCCAAACTGCTGCCGACCGCAGAGGTCATCACCTTCCTCGCCGAGCCAATTGTTTCCATCGACCTACCGGAAATCACGGCTGTCGCAGAGGTTGCAACGCTCCCAACTCCCACTCCGCGAGCCGAATTCGACACCGGATCGTGGCGCGCTGGTGTCCCGGCCTGGCTCCAGACCGCCCCACCCTTCGCCCCGCCCATCGTGGCCGAACCAACTCCCGCTCCGGTCTTCGAGGTTGCGCCCGCTGGAAGGCCAACCCTTGTTCCACGTCGAGTCGTACCGGTCGAGCCCGTGCCAGCCGAGCAGCCGGCGGCCCGTACCCCCATCATCCCCATCTCCGATTTTCATCCCACAGCCAAGCTCGAACCCAGGAGGTTCTCCATGCTCCACGACGTCGCGTCGCAATGGAAGACGCCGTTCCCGTCCAAACGCATCCTTGTCGCGATCGGCACTCGGCCCGAGGCCATCAAGCTCGCACCGCTCGTCCGCGAATTGCAGACCCGCATCGGCACCCGTGGCGGCCCGTCGGAGATCCTGGTCTGCGCCACCTGCCAGCATCAGGACATGGTCGAAGAAGCGCTGGCGGCATTTGGCGTTGAGGTCGATATCAATCTGGACGTGAT
>JAYVZU010000248.1:0-5344 GCA_043783075.1 Rhodanobacteraceae bacterium | reverse complement strand
AATATAGCGGAGTTTTACCTCGAGGACGGCGGCTTGCAGGGAGTCGAGGCGGGAGTTCCAGCCGACTTCGTCGTGGAAGTAGCGGCGGACCATGCCGTGGGCGCGAAGGGAGTGGGCGTGCTCTGCCAGTTGCGAGGAGCGGGTGGTTAGGAGACCGGCGTCTCCGAACGCGGAGAGGTTTTTGGTGGGGTAGAAACTGAAGGCGGCGGCGTCGCCGAGGGAGCCTGCGGTTTGGCCGTTCCATGTGGCTCCGAAGGCCTGGGCGGCGTCTTCGATCAGGAGCAGGCCCGGGTTGGCTTGCTGAAGCGCGGTGAAGGCGTCCCAATCGGCGCACTGGCCGTAGAGATGGACGGGAAGGATCGCTTTTATGTTGAGACCGGGATTCTGCGCGAGGACTTCGGCGGTGGATTCGGGGGAGAGGTTGAAGGTGAGGGGGTCGATATCGGCGAAGAGGGGGCTGGCTCCGGCGCGCAGGATGCAGGAGGCGGAGGCGAAGAAGCTGAAGGGGGTGGTGATGACTCGCTGGCTTCCGAGGCGGTCCCATTCATCGCGATGAGGCTGCGATGAATGAGGCACACATTCAGAGGAGTTGCCGATGTTGGCGGCGGCGAGGGCCAGCCAGAGTGCGTCCGTTCCGCTGGCGCAGCCAATAGCGTACGGGGTGGAGAGGGCTTTGGCGGCGGCGGTCTCGAAGGACGTGACCTGGGGGCCGAGGATGAAGCGCTGGGAGTCGCACGCGTCGGCGATAGCCTGCATGACCTCGTCGCGGATGACCGCGAACTGGCGGGAGAAATCGAGCATCGGGACGGGCTGGCGGGGGGAGATTGCAGAAGCGTCGGTCACTTGGACATGGTACAACTCATCTGGCCGAGGATGAAATGGGTGGCAAGATATGGACCATGTGGGGTTGGTGCTATGCAAAAGTGCATTCTTGCTTGATATTGGGATTGGATACCCGTATTGTTGTGGGGCTTGGTTTGATTGTTCCCCGGCGGGCTGTTTGGGCACCGCGTTGCGGTGTAATCTGAATCGATAGTTCAGCATAAGGAGATCGGCACTATGGAATCGAAGCCGGCACAGAATATTCAGGACACCTTCCTGAACACGGTCCGCAAGGACAAGAGCCCGATCACGATTTATCTGGTCAGCGGCGTGAAACTGACGGGCAAGATTCGCTCGTTCGACAAGTACTCGGTGCTGCTGGAGAACAACAGCCAGGAGCAACTCATCTTCAAGCACGCCATCTCTACGGTGGTGAGCGGAAGACCCGGGGGACACGGCGACGGGCGCATGGATAGCAAGCAGCATTCTGTGGCGAGTCTTCAGATGCAGAGCGATGCGGGTTCTGGCCCTCACGAGTAGGTAGCGCTGATCAAAACACACGAAAGGCTGGTGCTTCCAACCACTGCGCTCAAGGTTGCGCAGCGGGATTTGGTGTGCGCGTTGGCGATGGCGGGACAAGGCGTCGTGTAGGCTGAGGCTGCTATTTGAGGATCGGGGAAAATCAGACCGATAAACGGCTAAGGTGATCGCTAATCGTTTTCCACGTTTGACACTCAACTCCCTACTTTGCTAAAACTTAGAAGTATCCGAACGAGTTAAGGGATCGAAATCCAGCCGCCGGCGTGATGTGTCCGGCAGATGAGTAATGAGGTTTAGGGACTGCTTAAACGAGCGGTCTCCAATTCATGGACGAGATACTGAATCAATTAGGTGGACTCTTCCTCGGCTCTTTGCCGACTATCGTCTTTTTCCTGCTGCTTGTCGTTGCGTATGGCTTTCTGGTGCGGCGTCCTTTGGATGCGGTGCTGACGGAGCGGCGCAAGCGGACTTCGGGAGCTATCGAGCAGGCAAAGGCGGCAATTGGCCAGGCTGAGAACGAAACGGCAATTTTTGAAGAGAAGCTTCGCGCGGCGCGGACTGAGCTGTTCAATGCTCGGGCAGCCCGGCTGAAGCACTGGGCTGCGGAGCGCGATCAGGCGTTGGAGCAGGCTCGCACGGAAACTCAGACCAAGGTGCTTGCGGCTCGTGTTGTTTTGGAGCAGAGCGCGGCGGCTGGACGTGAGCAGATTGAAAGTATGAGTGGGGAACTGAGCGCTCAGGTTTTGAAGGCGATTTTGCCAGCTGGCGTGGCTGGAACGGGGGCCGCGCAGTGAAGATATTTACGAGTCTGAAGAATTTTGTCCCAGTTTTGATGCTGGCGCTGCTGCTGAGCGGTATCGGTGGCACGATGTTTGCCCAGGAGGCGGAGGGTGCGAAGAGCGCACCGGAGTCTCAGTCGTTTGAGGCGAATAAGGGTGACGGGGATCAGTCGGAAGCGCTGAAGCACTCGGATATGGTAAAGAAGCTCGGCAGCATGATGGGCATGAGCACCGAGGCTGCTGCGATATTGTTTGAGGTCGCAAATTTCGCATTGCTGGCGATCGGTATCGGCTGGCTCGCTCTCAAGATAATTCCAAAGGCTTTCCGCGATCGCACCACCTCGATTCAGAAGGATTTGGTTGACGCTCGGGCTGCGACGGAAGAAGCGAGTACGCGGTTGAACAGCGTGGAAGAGCGACTCTCGAAGCTGGACGGTCAGATTGCTGACATGAAGGCCCAGGCCGAGAAAGACGCGATCACCGAAGAGCAGCGGATGCGTGCCGCAGTTACGGACGAGAAGGTTCGGATTTTGGCGGCGGCGGATCAGGAGATTGCTTCGGCATCTCTCATGGCCCAGCGGACGTTGCAGAAGTATGCGGCTGAGTTGGCGATTGAGCAGGCTGCGAAGAAGTTGGTGGTATCGGCCGAGACGGACCGTTTGCTGGTGCAGAATTTTGCGCGGCGACTGGTTGGCGATGACTCGAATGGCGGACAGAACTAATGGCGAACGCAGGAGTTGTAGCTCTACGTTATGCACATGCGTTTGCTTCGGCAGCGGCATCGACTGGATTGGATGTTGCGTCGGCGCAGGGTCAGTTGAACGATTTTGCGGCAACGTTGAACAGCAGTCGCGAGCTGCGTGAGATTTTGGAGAATCCCTCGCTTCCCTCCGACCAGAAGCTTGCAGTACTGGACGGGTTGGCTGCGAAGCTGGGCCTGATGCGCGAGGTTAGAAACTTTATCGCAGTGATGATGGATCACCAGCGATTGAGCGATCTGAATGACATTATTGCCGCATATGATCAGGTAGCGGATGCAGGGCAGGGATTGGCTGAGGCGGAGATTACCTCAGCATTCGATTTGAATGATGAAGATCGCAAGACCCTTGAGGCGCAGGTGGCGAAGCTGGCCGGCGGTAAGGTTCGCGTGGCGTACAAGCTGGATAAGGCCTTGCTTGGCGGTGCGGTTGTGAAGATTGGTTCGACGGTATATGACGGCTCGGTACGCGGGTCGTTGGCGCAGTTGAAACAGACATTGGTGAACGCGTAGCAGATTGCTGGACTAGGGATTAGCAAGAGGACATATGGCAAAGATTAGTGCTGGAGAGATTACCGCTCTGCTTGCGGAGAAGATTGCGAACTACGAGCAGCGGGTACAGGTGGATGAGGTCGGAACGATCATGTCGCTGGGCGACGGTATCGCTCGTGTGCATGGGCTGGATAAGGTAATGGCCGGCGAGCTGATCGAGTTTCCGCATGGCGTGGCCGGACTTGCGATGAACCTGGATGAAGATCAGGTTGGCGCGGTGCTTCTGGGCGACTTCGCTGAGCTTCGCGAAGGTGATCAGGTAAAGCGCACGGGCAAGATTATGTCGGTGCCAGTTGGTGAGGCGATGATTGGCCGCGTGGTGAATGCGCTGGGTCAGCCGATCGACGATAAGGGTCCGATCAACACGACTGAGACTCTGCCGGTGGAGCGTTTGGCTCCGGGCGTTATCGCTCGTCAGGGCGTAAAAGAGCCGATGGCGACGGGCATCAAGGCAATCGACACTATGATTCCCATTGGCCGCGGACAGCGCGAATTGCTGATTGGCGACCGTCAGACGGGTAAGACCGCGATTGCTCTCGATACGATTATCAATTCTGCGAAGAATGACCTGATCTGCATCTATTGCGCGATCGGTCAGAAGCGGTCTTCTGTCGCTCAGGTAGTTCAGACGCTGGAAGAGTACGGCGCGATGGCTTACACGATCGTTGTGGCCGCGACCGCTTCCGAGCCGGCTCCGATGCAGTACCTGGCACCGTTTGCTGCGACCGCGATGGGCGAGTACTTCCGCGACAATGGCAAGCATGCGCTGATTATTTACGACGATCTTTCGAAGCACGCGGCGAGCTATCGCGAGATTTCGCTGCTGCTCCGTCGTCCGCCAGGGCGCGAGGCGTACCCCGGCGACGTGTTCTATCTGCACTCGCGTTTGCTGGAGCGTTCCGCGAAGATGTCGAAGGAACTGGGCGGCGGTTCGCTGACGGCTCTGCCGATCATCGAGACGCAGGCTGGCGACGTATCGGCTTACATTCCGACGAACGTAATTTCCATTACGGACGGTCAGATCTTTGTGGAAACCGACCTCTTCAACTCGGGCGTACGTCCCGCGGTAAACGTTGGTTTGTCGGTATCGCGCGTAGGATTCTCTGCTGCGTTGAAGGCGACCAAGCAGGTTGGTGCGACGCTGAAGCTGGATCTGGCGCAGTACCGCGAGCTGGCTGCGTTCTCGCAGTTCGGTTCCGACCTTGACAAGGTGACTCAGAGCCAGCTGAACAAGGGTTCGCGTCTGGTTGAGCTGCTAAAGCAGGGGCAGTTCCAGCCGCTTTCGGCCGAAAAGCAGGTTGCGATCATCTTTGCCGGCGTCAATGGCTTGCTGGATGATGTTGCGGTGAAGGATCTGCGGGCGTTTGAGGATGGATACTATCCTTATCTGGAGACCTCGCAGCCGACGATTTTGACGGATATTGCGACGAAGAAGGCTCTGGACGATGATTTGAAGGCGCGCCTGACTGCTGCGATCAACGAGTACAAGGTTGGCTTCCTGGCAGGGCTGAAGGACAAGAAGTAATTTATGGCGAACGTACTCGATTTACGGCGGCGCATCCGCAGTGTGAAAAACACGCGGCAGATCACGAAGGCCATGAAGATGGTCTCGGCTGCAAAGCTGCGGCGCGCGCAGGAACGTGCGATGCGGGCTCGGCCGTACGCGCGGATGTTGACCAGCGTGCTGGTATCAATGGTGCGCAGGACCGATCTATACAACGAGGAGACAGGCGAGGTACTTCACCCGTTGCTGGTTGAGCGCGAAGAGAAAAACGTGCTCGTCGTCGTGGTCGCAGGCGATAAAGGATTTGCCGGAGCGTTCAATTCGAACATTGGCAAAGCGGCTCAGCGGTTCATCGACGAGCGGCGCAAACTGGGACAGACCATTGATCTC
>JAYVZU010000247.1:0-5357 GCA_043783075.1 Rhodanobacteraceae bacterium | reverse complement strand
GGATGTTGCCGTAGCGCGGGGCGAGGTCGGCGGCTAACGCGATGGCTACGAGGGAGCCGGCGGAGGCTATGGGGAGGTCAATGGCAGGGGTGTTGGTGAGGCCGAGGCGGGCGGCGAGGGATGAGGCCGGGCCGGGAAACCTGCGGTCGGTGGAGCCGGTGGAGAAGAGGATAAGGCCGATGTCTTCGAGGGGGAGATTGGCTTTGGCGATGCAGGCTTGGGCGGCGGCGAAGCCAAGGTCGAGGACGGTGACGCCATCGGTGGCGTAGCGGCGGTTGCGGATTCCGGTGGCTCGTTCGATTGCGGCGGCATTTTTGCCGGTGCGGGCGGCGATATCGTCGTTGGTGACGACGGCGGGGGGGAGGTAGGCGCCGAATGCTCGGAGGTAGGGCATGGAAGTCCTGAAAGGTGGTTCGACCCCACCTCAAATGATGGAGCTCTTTGAAATGGGGCACCCGGAGGGTTGGGCTAGAGCGGAGGACAAATACGGAGATTCTGGCTTCGCCAGAATGACGGCAAGAACGAAATAGGTTAGACGACTTTGCTGTCGAGGTAGGCCTGGATCTTGTTGATGGTGTCGAAGCGTTCGGGGACGAGGTCGGAGTCGGGGATGGAGACGCCGAACTCTTCTTCGAGACCGGTGACGAGGTCGGGCAGGGTGAAGGAGTCGAGGGTGCCGGAGTCGAACAGGGACTCGTCGGGGGTGGGGTCTCCGTCGACATCGGCGACCGCGTGGATGACCTTCAAGATGCCTGCCTGTTTGCTCATTTAGCGTCTCCAGATGCGATGGCGGGGGTGCCGGGATAGGTGTTGTACAGCTGGACTATATCGGAAAAGAGGGCGGCGGCCAATTCGTTGTAGCCCTCTCCGGTGAAGTGGGTGTGGTCGCCTTGTCCCCAGCCTACGGAGACCCACTGGCGCATGGCTCCGAAGCCGCCCATGCGGGCTCGTTCGTCCCAGTAGGCGCAGCCCATTTCGCGGCAGACAGTGCGCTGGGCGCGGATGATTCGGTCGATACCGATGTAGGGCTCCCAGGAGGCGTTGCGGCGGGAGCGTCCGGCGCGGAGCTCGCGGTCGGCGGGGCCGAGGACGAGGATGGCGGCGTGGGGGGCCTGTTTGCGGAGGCGCTCGATGAGCGAGCGGAACATGGCGGCGTAGGATTCTTCGGTCCAGTTGCCGTCGCTGGCTTCGTTGGTTCCGTAGGCGAGGACGATCAGAGATAAGTCGCGCTGGGACATGAGCTGCTGGGCGAGGGTTTCGTTCCATTTGAGGATGAGGCCGGCTTCGGCTCCGTTGAGGCCGATGGCCTCGTAGGTGACTCCGGCGAGTTGCTCGGTGACGATGCCGAAGAGGCGTACGGGGTCGGCGGAGATGGTGCGGACCTCGAAGTGGTGGGGGCCGGGGGCGACGCGGGTGTCGTAGTGTCCGGCTGCGGTTTCGCCGTCGGTGAAGAGGGTGGTGAGGAGCTGTTCGCCGTCCCAGACTTCGATGCCGCCGCCGCCGGGTTGGATGAGGTATTGGACCTGGACGGTGGAGGCGTCGGCGTCGACGGAGATCCAGTTGCCGGGGCGCGAGGTGCTGAGACTGACCCCGCCCATACCGAGAAGGCCGTCGCCGAGGTCGCGGAAGTGGGTGCCGGTGACAGCCCATCCGGTGGATTGGGCGCGTCGCGTCCCGTGGATGCGGTATCCGGCGAAGGGATATCCGGGGTACATGTAGCCTGCGCCGCCGTCGCCGAATTTGGACTGGAAGAGGGTGCGGAGGGCTCCGGTGAACATGTCGGCGGCGGTGTGAGAGTCGCCGAACTGGAGGATGCGGACGAGGCCGGCTTTGGGGTCGGCCTCGCGCTGCTTGAGCTGGTCGAAGAATGGCTGGAGTGCGGCGGGGTTCTCGATGCCGGAGGTGGAGCCGGCGAGGGACTCGGTGATCTGAGTCATGGTGGCCTCGCGTGTGGCGTGCGAGATGGCGGGCGCGCGGGCGGCGTGGCCTTTGACTGCTCGGGTGGTGGGCTTACGTCCGGAGGATTTTTTCGCGGAGACTCGACGGGTCGGGGTGATCTTGGCGGCGGGGGCGCGGTGGGTTGCGGGGGGTTTCTTTTTCGGGGCATGCGATTCGGCGGGCGCGCTCGCGATGAGGGTGAGCGATAAGAGCACGACGCTGGCACGTTGGAGGAACATTCGATGGGGATCCTATTGGAGCGAAAAGCGATGTCTATGATCTGTCAGCTTTGAGCTTCAAGCTATGAGCTGGAGGCGAGAGCGTAAGCTTACGGCGTTGGTGCTGGGTGGTTAGACGTGGTGGCGATGGTTTGTGGGGTGAGGTGGTGCTGCTGGTATCTCTCGTAGCCTATCAGGAGCTGTCCGGTGAGGGATTGGGCGACGATGCGGGCTCCCTGAGGCGAGGGGTGGATGAGGTCGGCGGCGACCATGCGGGGGTGGCCGTCGTACCAGCGCTGCATGGTTCCGTTGCCTCCCATTGCGGCGTAGGTGTTGAAGAATCCGCAGCCCAGCTCGGCGGCGACGCGCTGCTGAATGGCGACGAGTTTGGGGATGGCGGGCATGGTGGAGATGGCGTCGCCCTCGCGGGTCCCGCGGTCCATGGGGCTCATGATGAGGATGGAGGCGTTGGGCAAGGCGGTGCGGACGCGGGCGATGGCGCGGCGGAGTTCTGGTTCGTACTGCTTGTCGACGTAGGCGGGGTAGCTGGATTCGTTGGTGCCGTAGTTGATGATGACGAGGTCGGGGTTGCGGTGCTGGAGCGCGTTGCCCCACTCAGTGGGACTGAAGACTCGGGACATGACAGTGGTGGAGGCTCCGTTGAGGCCGATGCTGTCGTAGGTGATTCCCTTGGTGTGGGTGCCGAAGGCTACGCCGAAAAGCTCTACCGCTGAGCCCGCGACGCGGAGGGTAACGGTGCGGGTTCCGGCGGGGAGCTCGACGGTGGCGGCAGCGTTTTTCTTCTCGCCGGAGGTTTTGACGGAGCCGGCGGACTTGCTGTCGGCGAGGACTTCCACGGTGCCTCCGGCGGGCTGCTGGAGGTATTGGATTTCGATGGAGGTGGAGGAGTGGGCGGTGAGGTGGATGGTGCTCTCCGCGCCGACGGGGCCGAGGAAGGACGCGCCGCCCAGGCCGTAGTTTGCTTCGCGTATGGAGCCTACGGCGGTGGTGATCTGCCAGCCGGTGGCGGAGACGTCGACCCCGTGGTGTCCGTACCAGGCCCAGGGTTTGGCAATGAGGATGAAGCCGGGCCCGGCGTCGCCGAAGCGGTCTTGCAGGAGTTCGCGGGCGTCGCCGGTGATGAGGTCGGCGGTGGTGGGGGAGTCGCCGTAGTGGACGATGCGAACAGGGCGGGTGCGCTGGCCGGAGCTTAGTTCGTCGAGCGCGGTGTAGAAGTGGTCGAGGCTTCCGGCGTTGTCTACGAGGTATGGGCTGACGACGGAGAGGTTGGCAGCAGCGGTGGGATTGAAGCCGGGGAGTGTGGGGTTGGGGACGGTGAGGTTCTCCGGGACGCCGGGGAGGGGGAGCGGAATTACGGGGATCAGGGAGGCGCGGTCGTGGCGGAAAGTGGTGGCGGGGCGAAGAGATTTCGGGTTGAGGCCCTTCGCGGGGACGATGGCATGGATGACGAGCAGGATCCCCGCGAAGGTGGCGGTCGCGAAGAGCGTCGATTTGGGGAAGGTGGGCATAGGTGTTGGTGGCGAAACTAAGTACAAATACTGAGATTCTTCGCTTTGCTCAGAATGACCTCAAAAGTTGCTGTAGACGAAGGAGGTTGAACCTTTGCCGGCTATGAATTCGATGAGGAGGATGACAGCGGCCATGGTTGCGCCCTGCAGGATGAAGGGAGTGCGGCCGAAGCGCTCGACGGCCTGGGGGAACCAGTTGGTGGGGATGAGTTGGGCGGCGATGGCGACGGCTACCCAGGCGATCATGACGGGCGAGATGTTGCTGACACCGTAGGTTCCGGAGAAGATGCGGTTGAGGACCGCCCACGCGGTAGCGATGTCGGGGGCGCGGAAGAAGATCCAGGTGAGGCAGACGAATTGGAAGGTGCAGAAGATGGCGAGGGCGTTGGCCCAGGGATTTGGCTTGTTCTTACCGCGCCATGTGGCCCAGACGCGTTCAGCGGAGAGAGCTGTTCCGTGGAGGAGACCCCACGCGAGAAACGTCCAGCCAACGCCATGCCACAGGCCGCCGAGCAGCATCACGATGAAGGGGTAGACGTAGTTGGCCCACTTGCGTTTGCGGGTGCTGGGGAGCGAAAAGTAGACGTAGTCGCGCAGCCAGTGGGAGAAGGTGATGTGCCAGCGCTGCCAGAACTCCTGGATGGAGGCGGACCAGTAGGGGCGGTTGAAGTTGTCGGGGATGTTGAGGCCGAGGAGCTGGCTGACGCCCATGGCGATGTCGGTGTAGCCGGAGAAGTCGAAGTAAATCTGGAGGGCGTAGCAGTAGACGCCAAAGAGGACCTCTGCCCCACTATATAGAGTGGGGGTGTCAAAGACGCGGTTGACGACGTTTTCGGAGAGGAAGTCTGCGATGAGCAACTTTTTGAGCAGGCCAGAGGCGATGAGGAGGAAGGCGCGTCCGCCGTCGGTCTTCGATAGCGCAAACGGTTGACGCAGTTGTCGAATCAGGTCGGAGACGCGGTTGATGGGGCCGGCGACGATGACCGAGAAGAGGGTAGTGGCGGCGAGGTGCTCGAGGAAGCAGCGGGTGCCGGGCTTGGTGCCGCGGTAGAGGTCGATGGTGTAGGTGAGGGATTGGAAGCAGTAGAAGGAGAGGCTGAGTGGGAGGACCCAGTGGTAAAGCTGGTCATAACCTAACGGCAACAGCTTGGTGGCGGTCAGCAGGCCGAGGTTTACGAGGAGGCTGTAGGCCACAAACCGCCTGCGACGTCTGGCGAAATAGGGGCGACGTGGGAGTTCATGGAGCTCGATGCCGATGCGGAAGTCGATGGTTGCGGCGGCGAGCAGGAGCATGGGGTAGAACCAGGCGAAGCGAGCGAGGAAGAAGAAGTTTGCGGCGACGAGGATGAGCAGGCGCGCGGCGGTCCAGCGAAAGCAGAGCCAGGAGAGGGTGATGGCTACGGCTGCGAAGGCGAAGTACGCCGGACTGAGCGGGAGCATCTGGGAACACCCTTGGAGGACGATAAGGAGCGGTGAAAGCTGTCTATCAGGCTATCTGGAGCGGACTGCTGCGTGGAGCGATTTTGCTCGAAACGGCTATTTTTCCACAGAGAGTGCTAAGACGGCCCCAAGCTCATACTGACACGGCGGAAATGGAAGCGCATGAGGAAACAAAAAAAACAAAAAAATGTGCCCCGGCGATTAATAGCCTGTCGAAACATGATGTATTATT
>JAYVZU010000246.1:0-1743 GCA_043783075.1 Rhodanobacteraceae bacterium | reverse complement strand
TTCTTCTCATGACCAGCAACCACCCGCAGCGGAGGCGTCGGTCAGGGCCGCGCGTCCTCTGCGCGCCGCGTAGCGGTCGGAGCGAAGCGCAGAGCCTTGAGGGACGCCGGAGCGGAGGGTATTCGGCCACGAACGCTCAAGGGCTTTGTTTTGTGATGGTTCCCCTTCGGTAACTTCAAGGTTGCTCTACAGCAACCTTAAAGCCCCGTTTTTTCCTTAGCTGCTTGATTCCACAGTGGTTCCCGCACAGCAACCTAAAGTTGCTCTACAGCACCCATTCTGGGGTGACGTGTCACCCTACTCCCGATGCCGTAGGCAGCGTGGCTTTACGACTGACTCGATGCGGCTCGGAGACTATGGCTTGGGAGGCTCTGGAGTTGGCGTAACACGCAGGTTCTCTACCGAGAGGAGGTCATAGTGGATTCGCCGCGTCGTTGGGTCACGTCTCAGCCGACCGATGAAGGTACCTGTAACTTTAGCCCCCGTGGTGCCAGGCGACCCCACGCTCCAAAGCGCCTTGTCGAAGTCGACGACGCTGCTGTTGGCATTCGGCAAGCTCACTCCGAGTGTCAGACCCAGACCAGGACATTTGTCGTCTAACAAGAGGGCACCGTGCATACCATCTGCGAAAACTGTGGCATCGATGGAGATATTGGTTTTTGCAAAATCCTTGTAGTGAGTTCGAGCTAGACATACGCTTGAGTGTTTAGCATGTTTGACCTGTTGCGCATTTGCCGCCTCTGACACTGGAAGGGCCATGAGAAGACCCACGATAAGGCGTTTTAGGGTTTGCATCCGCCCCCCTCGCAATCTGCGGCTACCGATCCAGCAGCCGCAGCATCAACAGCAGCTCCCCGGTTCGCTTCCATATTGCCGGGAGTCCAGTTTGTATTCCACAGGCCTTGGGCGGAGTTGGCCCCTAATCCCTGGAAGACATAAGACTCGGTCCCGTAAGCATTGTGCTCCGTGGCATTTAATGCGCGTCTACTGTCCGTTCCGCCACCGCGAACCCCGTCATCAACTCCATGCTGCCCCTCATGGATCTCAACGCCCGATCTTTCTGTGATTGCGAAGACACCGCCATTGGATGACCCTTTTGCGGCAGCGTTTATCTGTCCCAGATCGAACTTAATATTCGTCGTCCCGTTTGCTCCTGCCCGCTCTTGGCCAAGGGTTCCCTTGTCTAGGTTTCCAAAGCCTACATTCACGCCATTCTTCTCGCCCGCAGCTCCATAGAACTTAAGAACCGCTCCTATGGCCTTTCCACCTTTTGAGTCTGCTCCGAGCTTGGCTTGAGCTGCCTTTGCAAGATTGAGCCCCGTCTGAATTGCAGCGCATTGATCCTTCGTTCCACTGCAAACGTAGTGACCTGTTGGATCGGTTCTAGACAGGGGATTGTTCCCGACGTAGGCGTATAGGTTTAGCGTCTGCGGATTGTCGAGCTTTGCATACGGGACCGGCTCTGCTTTCGCACTCCAGTCTGGCGACATGAAGCGGCCCATGTTGCTGGCGTAATACCTGGCCCCGAAGTAGTCGAGGCCTGATTCGGTGTCTCTTTCTTTGCCGGTGAACTTGTAGTGGTTCGCGGTGGTGGAGTCCGGCTGATCGGCGGCTACAGGCATGCCGTTGTGGAGTTCCCCGCCGTACGGCGCGAACTGTCCCTGCCACGCCGGCCACCCGCCCGCCGCGAACTCCATCTGCGCCGTCCCCAGGTGGTCGCCCAGGTAGAAGTGCGTCCCCGGA
>JAYVZU010000245.1:0-1744 GCA_043783075.1 Rhodanobacteraceae bacterium | reverse complement strand
GCCGCGCCCACAGACACGGCGGCTACGAGAATGAGGCTGATTGCGGAGAGTTTCATCGCCGGTTAGCCGGCCATCTGGGATTCGTCGAAGTCGAAGTTGGAATAGACGTTTTGCGTGTCGTCCAGATCCTCAATGGTTTCGAGCAGACGCATCATGGCGTTCGCCTGTGTGCCTTCGAGCTTGGTGTAGGTGCTCGCGATCTTGGTAACCTCTGCCGATTCGGTCTTGATCTTGGCGGCCTTCAGAGCGTCGGTAACGGCCTCGAAGTCCTTTGGATCGCACAGAATCTCCCAGTGCGTGCCCTCGTCGTTCAGGTCTTCGGCACCGGATTCGAGCACGATTTCCATGAGCTTATCTTCGTCGGCGGAGTCTCTGTCGATTGAGATGACGCCCTTTTTCGTGAACATCCACGAGACTGCTCCGTCCGCTCCGAGGTTGCCGCCGTTCTTCGAGAAGGCATGGCGCACTTCGCTGACCGCACGATTCTTGTTGTCGGTGAGGACCTCAATAATGATGGCAACGCCGCCGGGGCCGTAGCCCTCGTACGTAAGTTCCTCATACGATAGGCCTTCGAGTTCGCCGGTACCACGCTGGATGGCGCGCTTAATGTTGTCGGCGGGCATGTTTTCGGCCTTGGCGGCGAGGATTGCAGTGCGCAGGCGCGGATTGCCGTCGGGATCGCCGCCGCCGGATTTGGCCGCGATCGTGATTTCCTTGATCAGGCGGGTGAAGATCTTTCCACGCTTGGCGTCAGTGGCGCCCTTTTTATGCTTAATTGTTGCCCATTTACTGTGGCCGGACATGGTTTACCTCAGGGAAAGATAGCGCGAGAACTAGCTGCGCGGACCTTCGGATTTTAGCAGGAATGGTGCAATCGGTGTTTGGTGTGCGCCAAGTGGCAACGATACCCCTCCCCCTACCTAAAGTATGTAAAGTCCAGATATTTAGGGGTTAGGTCCGGACTTCGATTTGAACCCGGTAGTAATGGGAGCGTAATGGCAGCTTTCTGACGGGAATATTTGTCAACTTATCAGCCTCAGAGGCAGACAAAGGGGGCATTTGGATATCAGCGAAGGCCCAGCGGTTCCCCACATAGAAGTTCACAATGGAACAGCAGAGAATCGCTATAACGTTTGCGACTAAGACTCGGACATGCGCTTCGTGGACGAGAACTCGCACCATCATTAGGTTCCCGGCTAGGGAAACTAACCCGTTGGAGAGGTGAAACCGCAGTAGTTGACCCGGCCACGGGGATAGCTCGCGGCGCTCGCGCCACGTGAACCGCTGGTGCCAGACGAAGTTGTGCAGAAGTGTGAGTTCCAGCGCGATCGACGAAGTGAACAGATAATGGTCGCGCCAGTAACGGTTGAGCAGAGTGAGGGCCGTCAACTGCACCCCCATCCCGAGGACGCCGACCAGGTTGAACTTGCTCCAGCGGATGAGCGTCTTCATGCAATCGGCTCCTCGCGGAAGAGTTGCGCAGTATGCCGCGCGGTGACGCCGATCGCGATGACGAACATGCCGATGGCCCCGATTGTGCCGCCCAAATCGAAGAGGAGGATTTGGTGGCCGAGGATGGTGCAATATTGGCTGTGCAATAGCGTCAGGTTGCAGAGGATGAGCAGGATTCGGATTTCGGTGGGCCCAAAGATCCCCTGGGAAAGCTCGAAGCAGGACAGAGTATAGGTGGCGAGGTAGCTTTCGCTGGAGAGCAGCATAAAGGTGACGAGCATGGCAAGGGCGA
>JAYVZU010000244.1:0-16147 GCA_043783075.1 Rhodanobacteraceae bacterium | reverse complement strand
GGAGTTGCTTGGCGGCTGCGACTCCGGTTCCGGAGCCATCTATATAGAGAGCGGCTTGTTGGTGGGGATTTTCGCCGTAGCGGAGGATGGCGGCTTGTGGCTCGACGAGGCGGAGGGTCTGTGGGAGGGAGGCGGTGTCGAAGACGGCTGCATCGTGGTGGTTGTTAAGGACAGAAGCAGGTCCTCCGCCTTCGGCGAAGGATGACAAACCTCCATTGGACAGATTTCCATTGTTGGATATGGTTTCGAGGGTGGAGGCGATGGCGGCGTCGTAGGCTGCCGTGACGGCGAAGGCCTGCTTGGCGAGGCGCCAACGGGTGTCGCGGGAGAGGCAGCCCTGGTTGGCGGCGAGTTCTTCGGTAAGGGCTGCGTAGTCGTCGACCGAGGTGACGATGGCGACGTCGTCGAAGTTTTTGGCGGCGCTGCGGACCATGGACGGGCCGCCAATGTCGATGTTTTCGATGATCTCCGCGGCGGAGACGCCAGGCTTGAGCGCGGTCTTCTCGAAGGCGTAGAGATTGACGATGACGATGTCGATGGGCTGAATCTCGTGCGTCTGAACGGCGGCGACGTGGGACGGATTGTCGCGGATGTGGAGGATTCCGCCGTGGACCTTGGGGTGGAGGGTCTTGACGCGGCCGTCGAGCATCTCGGGGAAGCCGGTGAGGTCGGAGATGTCGCGGACTTCGAGGCCGGCGTCGCGGAGAGCCTTGGCGGTGCCGCCGGTGGAGATGAGCTCGACGTGATGGGCGGCGAGGGCCTGGGCGAAGGGAACGAGACCGGATTTGTCGGTGACGGAGATGAGGGCGCGGCGGATGGGCTTTAGGCCAGATGCGGTTTCAGTGTTCACACCTCTAATGTTAGCGGTTTAGGGGCTGTGTAGAAGGTGGGTAGAACAAAGACTGTTTCCAGAGCTGACAGCTTTTGAGCTCTAAGCTGTCAGCTAAAGGCGGAGGAGCCAGGCGTCGGTGTTGGGGATTCTCTGCCACCGCGGGTCGATTGGGTCATCGAAAGGACGGAACGCCGGGACCACGACAGCGACCGCCCCTTGCTCGCGAAAGAGACGGAGGACATCCTGCTGGATCTCGGGCTTCGACCAGAAATCGAGGAAATCCTCCTGTTGCTTGTCGGGATCGTAGGCGTCGTTTCCGATGACGGCGACTATGCGGAGATTTGCTGCGTAGGCCCATGTGCATCGGATGTCATTTCCCGTCCCTACCGCAGCGATGCGGTCTCCGGGTTTGAGGCCGGATTGGTTGAGGTAGGCGGCGATGGTCCACTGGTGACGGCTTTCACGTTCTACGATCTCGGGGTGGATGGCACGGAATAAAGTGAGGTCGAGCAGACGTGCGAGGTCGACCACTGTCCCGCAAATCAAAATGATAAGGATCGAAGCTCTAATTCGCGGTCGGAACGACTCGACGGCGAGGAACGGGAGAACTGCGAGGATCGCGATGAAGGCGACGATGTAGCGGCCTTCGAGGTGGACTTGTAGGTAGAGGGCGATCCCGAGGAGGGAGGGAAGGTAGAGGGGCCAGAGTTTACGTTCCACCTGAATCGCGATGGAGCTGCGATTGAGATGGGGCACCCAGTTAGTCGTGGCAAGGATTAGGAATGCCAAGGCGAGGGCGAGGGTGAAGGGCCAGTTTTCGTGTAGGACTTTTTCGAGTTCGTGGAGATTTACGGCGATGGAGCGGACGGCGTTGATGGGGGAGAAGAAGTGGTTGTAGCCGTCGTACCAGTAATGGAGGTTGTATTGCGGGGGGTAGGTGACGTGGAACGGCTCGCCGAAGCCGAAGACTGCGGGGTGGTCGCGCAGCAGGTGGACGGGGTGGACTGGGGTTCCGAGACGGGGTGGACCGCCTTGCCAGCCCATCCAGTGGGGGAGTTGGTTGACGTGGTACGCGTAGTTGAGCTGGCCGGATTCGCCGAGGGTGGGACGTCCGATGGCCCATGAAAGTGCGGCGGCGTAGGGCAGCAGGAACCAGAGGAAAGCGGCGGAGATGCTGAGCGCGGCACGGCGTGGGAGTCGGCCGCGGAAGCGAAGGAGCGCGCAGGCGATGACGATGACTGAGAGCGGGAGGAAGATCGCCTTGACGACGAAGCCTATGCCGAGGACTGTGCCGAGGCGAGTTCCGTTTTTGACGGTGGGCTGGATTAAGAACCGGAGCAGGAGGCCCGAGGCGAGGAAGAAGAGGCAGACGACGAGTTGGTCGGGGCCGATGCTGGAGACCTTGCCGAAGCCGGTTTCGATAACGACGAAGATGCAGGCAGCTATGGTGACGGTATAGGGGGAGAGCCGTGTGGGGTATACCAAAATACTGAGATTCTGGCTGCACCAGAATGACGGCTTCTCATCATTATCGATACCGATGAAGGTTGTTGCCGTTTTGAGAAACCAGAGGAAGCTGAGCCAGGTTGCGAGGCAGATGAGGATGTTGAGGGCGAAGACTGCGGTGAGTTCGCCGTGGATGCCAGCGGGGAATATGGGGCGGATGCCGGCGAGCAAGAGCGGGTAGCCGATGCTCCAAAGAGGGTTGAACGCGGCTTTCCAGTCGGCGGAGCGGATGAGGTGCGTTACATCGAGGTACGAGATGTCGTCGCCGAAGAGTTCGGTCCGGCCAAACCAGGCTTCGAGCGCTCCGCAAGTCATGACGATAATGCCAAGTAACAGATGCAGATAGCGCTTGCTCGTGCGTGGATCTTGCATACCGAAGGATAGCAATGGAGCGCAGTGATACACCGTATTTTCACGACGGAAGCGGCAGAGGAAGCTGGATTTGCACTGGAAAACCGCAGATTCATCGTCCGTTGTTCAATTTCTCACTTTCCTTTCACTGAACGCGAACACACTCTAATCATCGGGATCACAGTGGACCACGAGCAGGGCACCTGCGTTGTCGAGCGGGTGTGAGGTGGTTTTCGGATCCTATCGAATATAAGACAGAATCAGTCTGAGTTTAGGTTTAGTGGTGGATATAGGACCAAAATAGGCGGCTATCCGACGCAGGTGAAGTCCGGGCCGACTGGAACTTAATAGATAACCAAAAGGATCTAACGTGAATTGTTCTGCAACAGGGATGGCCATGAGTTCAAACAGACTGCGGTGGACAGTAAGACTCGCAGTTGTGACGATGTTGTTTATGCTGTCGGCGATATCGCTGCTGGCACAGAGTGGCGGCGTCGTTCAGGGAACGGTAACCGACGTGAAGGGCGGCCTGATTGGTGGCGCCACGGTTATGCTGCGCAACGCTGCGACCGGCAAAACTGCATCGACCACTGCCGACGCGCAGGGTCACTACTCGCTGACCAACGTGACGGCTGGAACCTACAATCTAGAGGTTTCGGCGACCGGGTTTGAGATTGCCACGCGTAAAGCGATTCTGGTTTCTGCGGACCATGCGGACACGATCTCTTTGACGCTGCCGGTTCAAGGCGCGACGGACGAGATCTCTGTGGATGCCAACGAGACGCATTCTATTGCGGCAGCACTGGCTCCTATGGACGCGCTGCTGGACGAGCGCTCTGCCCGCACGGAGATCACGCAGGGTTTTATTGCGAACTACACTTCGCCACTGGCTGACTACGGCGAGACGATCGAGATGACGCCTGGTGCATATACGACGAACAGCAATGGTATTGGTCTGGGACAGAGCAAGTCTTACTTCCGCGGCTTCTCGGATGGAAGCTACGACATCGACTTTGACGGCTTGCCGTTCTACGACACCAACTCCCCGACGCACCACTCGTGGGCGTTCTTTCCGTCGCAGTGGCTTGGTGGTGTGGACTTCGACCGCAGCCCCGGAACTGCGTCCACGACTGGCCCGACGCCCTTCGGTGGCTCGATCCATCTGCTTTCGCGCGAGCTTTCGCCGGTGCAGAACCTGCGTGGCGGCGTCTCCTACGGCTCGTTCGGTACGGTTCTTGGCGACATTCAGTATGACTCGGGCGCGATCGGCAAGGGCCGCAAGCTGTTTATGTTTATTGACGGACAGCATATGCAGTCGAAGGGATACCAGACGAACAATCATCAGCAGCGGAATGCTGGTTCGATCAAGGTTCAGTACAAGTTTTCAGATAAGACGGTTCTGACGGGCTTCGCGGGTGTGGTTTGGGTAGATGCCAATACACCGAACTTCAATGCGACACGCTGCCAGTTGTACGGGCTTTCAGCAACCAACGCTTACTCCTGCACGACGGGTACGGGCGCCTTTGCAGTGACCTCGCCATACACGGGCGCTGGTGAGAACTTCTACCTTGCTCCGGCAACCGATATCTATAGCGGCCTGAGCATTGCTTACAACCGCTACCATATTCCGACGGACTTCGAGTACGTGGGCGTCAAGACGGTTTTGCCGGGTAAGGTTGCCTTTGAATTCAAGCCCTATACCTACAACTACGACAACGCCGAAGTGTACTCGAACACTGTGCCGATCACGGAGCAGACTTCGCTTCCGGGTATGGTGACGGTTAGCGGCAAGAACTACTACCAGGGTGTTCAGATTGTTCCTTGCAACGGTACTACTCCGGCGCAGGGTGCGACGGCTGCACCCGCCGTTGCTCCTTGCGGCGTGGACAAGTACAACAGTTACCGCAAGTACGGCGAGACGATGACGCTGACGAAGGTCACGCGGCCCGTGATTGCACGTGCTGGTCTGTGGTACGAGTGGGCTCGGACGAACCGCCACCAGTTCCCGGCTGACCCGTTGAATAACTACGTCGATGTCGGCCTGCCGAACTTCAGCGAGATGTTCTGGACGAACTCCTTCCAGCCGTTTGCTGAGCTTGAGTTCCACCCGTTGAAGAAGCTGCAGGTCACTCTGGGTACGAAGTTCGCGTACACGACGATCGATACGAAGCAGCTTCCGGATAACGGCAAGACAATTGGCAGCCTGTGTATGCAGCCTGTTGCGGGCGTTCCCTGCGTGCAGACCGCGTTCATCAGCAACCACGGCAGCTTCCCGGCGTGGCTCCCGGCGCTGGATGGTAACTACCGCGTTCGCAGCAATTGGTCGGTCTACGGACAGCTTGCTACGGGTACGATCGTTCCGCCGAGCAATGTGTATGACTACAACCAGACCATCACGCCAACGCACCTGAACCCAACGATTGCGGTCCCGGTGAAGCAGCAGCGCTCGACGACCTACCAGTTCGGTACGGTGGCGAAGCTAAAGCGCGTCACGCTGGATATGGACTACTACCACGTGAAGTTCCAGAACAGCTATACGCAGAGCACGGTGCTTGATCCGGTTGTCTTCTACCTACAGCCGGGTTCGGTTAGCCAGGGCTTTGAGGCTGAGACGAACATCTCGTTCGGTCATGGATTGAGCGGCTACTTCAACGCGACGGTTGGGAAGGCGACGTACCGCGGAACGCAGGCTGTCTCCTGTACCGCTCTTACGGGTACGGTTTGCAACGCTTCGACTCCGCAGTTGATCCAGGCTGTGCCGGACGGCCTGTGGGTTGCCGGTACACCAAGCAATACCGAGGCTGAGGGGCTTACCTTTGCGAATCGTGCGTTCGATATCGGAATCATGAACAAGCGGGTTGGCGAGCTTCGGCAGGATGTCGGGAAATTTCACAACCAGGGAATGGTCGATCCGTTCACGCTGACGAACATGTTTGTGAACTACACGATCCGGTCTGGCTCGCGGTTTGACCAAACGAAGATCAAGCTGAGCATGAACAACATGTTTGACAACCATAATGCTACGAGCCTTGGTTTGAAGGGATCCACGTTTACTCAGACCATTGCGGCTAACGGCGCAAGCTATGTGGATCAGTTCACGACGACGGCACCGGCTGCTCTGAGTGGTTTGGACCAGCTTGGATTGCTGGCTGGACGCAGTCTGACGCTTTCGGTGACGTTTGGTATGAATCCCAAGCGTTAGATTGAAGTAGTTGAAGCGCTGTAGATTCCGTGCGGGACTTGCGATGTTGCGAGGTCCGCGCGGAATTTCTTTTTTGCGGCTGTGTGCCGGGATGGTGCGTTTGTTGTATACGAACGAGCCGGAACTGGCGCGGTTTTTTGCTAGACTTCAGCTATTCCCATTGGCGCATCAGGGACGAGGTTAGGATGTTGATGGAACGGAAGCGATTGATTCTGGGTGGTTTGGTTTTGATGTTGGCGCTGTCTGCGACGGGTCGCGCCTGGTCGCAGGACCCAACGACCCCGCAACCGGCGCACATTCCGACGCCTGCAGCGGCACAAACTCCTGCTGTCACACCAGTTCCGGTATCCGATCCATCTGTTGATGCGATTGTGCGGCAGGCTCCTCATCTGCCTACGGGTGGTGCGGCTCAGGCTCCCGCGTCTGCTCCGGCGGCGCAAGCACCGGCTGTTTCTCCTGCGCCTACGAGCACGCCGCCTCCCGCGAAAAAGACCGCCAAGAAGAAGGGCAAGCAGCCGCTGGAAGCAAGTCCGGAGCCTTCTGCGCTTCCTCCGGTACGGCAGGCCCCGGTTGCTGCTCCCGTAGCCACGCCTGTGGCTAAGAACACGTCGAAGAAGAAGGGCAAGCAGGCAGCTGAGCAGATACCGGCCATGCCGGCACCCGAGGCCATGCCGGCAGCTGTTCCGCCGCCTTTGAGTGCGCCGCCGGTTGCCCGGAAGGCTGCGAAAAAGAAGGGGAAGCAGGTGGTCGAGCAGGCACCACCGATGCCGATTCCGTCCGACTCGGCCGCCCCAGCTGTTGCTCCCGTGAGCTCACAAGATGCGGGCAACGCTCCGCCTCCGCTGGCCGTTCCGCCCTCGCAGAAGAAGGTTGCTAAGAAGGGGAAGGAAGCGTACACGGGGCCGACTGGCATCGTAGAAACGCCACAGACGCCGTTGCTGGACGAAGAGGGACGGCAGCGGCTTGATCCGGATGGCAAGCCGATGTTCAACCCACCGGTGAAGCAGCAGATGGATAAGAGTGGGCATCCGCTGTTTGACGCGAGCGGCAAGCCAGTCTTCCAGACGGCGACAAATCTGGGCTACGACGACAAGGGCAAGAAGATTAAGGTCAAGGTCAAGAAGCAGAAGGAAGCGAAGACCATCTCGATTGTGATCGCCGGAGGAACGCTGACGGTTGACGGGATGATTGGCAAGGCGGCGCTGAACTACGACATCAAGGAATTCCGGTACATCTACATGTATGCTCCTTGGATCGGGACGGTTGTCGTGTCGAACCGGACCTTTCCGGGCGCGAAGGAGCAGCCGAAGGCGTTCGATCAGCACACGTTGACGGTGACGGTAGAAGACCACCAGTTCCAGTTATTTTCGGAGAAGCTGCTTGTTGGAAAGAAGGCCGAGCCGGCCTGGGTGGCTGTGGATCGCCAGTTCAAGCTGGATTCGAAGTACCCGGCGGTGGGGTTCGGAAGGACGCTGCAGACTCCTTATAGCTGGCCGGGCGCGAAGGCCGGTCCAGAATCCAAGGCGTATGTGAAACCTCCGCCGGTACCGCCGAGCCTGCGTCAGACTTCGATGCTGGCGGCTTGTCCTGAGGGACAGATGCGGGCCGTTGCGGCTAGTCCGACAGCAGCGCCCAAGCCTTGCGTCGTCGTGGAAACGGAAAAGCCTGTGGATGCACCTGCGGAGACTGCTGCACCGGCAACCGATACTGCGGCTCCGGCTGTTGCTCCCGTTGCCCCGGAACCGGTTCCAACGCCTGCTGCTCCTGCAACACCGCCTTCCACTAACTCGTAATTGACCGGGTTTTCGTTAGATACTAGGGGTGCAACCGATTCAAGTTTTGGATGCAGTCCAACATTGCCATGCCAAATGGTTAAGGCAGTTGGATTGTGCGAAACCGTATGGACGACTGAGTCGTCAACCTGATCAGGATTCAAGGACCATGGAGGCAGGATGGTGTTTCGGTATGCGTAATTTGGTTTGGATGGCGACGGTATTGGTTTTGGTGGGGATAGCGTTCAAGGCCGCGAACGCACAGGGAAACTATGAGATTCAGGTGTACGGCGCAGAGACAGTCGCGCCGAAGACCATGATGGTGGAGATCCACTCGAACTTTACGCCGAAAGGCGAGAGGTTCATTATCGACGGCGTTCGCCCGACAAACCACCAGCAGCACGAGACACTGGAGGTGACGGCGGGGATTAACGACTGGTCCGAGATCGGGTTCTATGTGTTCACGAGCACGCAGGCGGACTACGGCGTGTCGTGGGTTGGGGACCATATCAGGCCGCGCGTGCGAGTGCCGGAGAAGTGGCATTGGCCGGTCGGTGTCAGTCTTTCGAGCGAGATTGGCTACCAGCGGGCGGCGTATTCGCCCGATACGTGGACGTGGGAGCTGCGACCGATCATCGATAAGACGTCTGGCCGCTTTTACTGGGCGGTGAATCCGGCGTTCGAGCGGACGTGGCATGGGCCCGGCGTTGCCAACGGAATGGATTTTGCTCCGGCAGCGAAGGTTGGGTGGGACTTCACGAAGAAGGTGAATGCGGGCTTTGAATATTATGCGGACTATGGACGATTTGGTTCGTTCGCGAGCCTGCACGATCAGCAGCAGCAGATATTTGCGGTGACGGACTTGAATGTGTCTCCGAACTGGGAGATTAATTTCGGTGTGGGCATTGGGGCGACGGCGGGTACGGATCACCTGATCGTGAAGGGGATTCTGGGACGGCGCTTTAGCTGGAGTGGCAAGAAGCCGGACTAGGGCAACACATTGTTGCTAGTCTGCTTGCACCCGATTACTAACCTGCCATCAGAAATGGATGGCAGGTTTTGTTTTTTGCGTTAGCTTGGCAGGGATATTTCGGAGGTCGCGCCATGAGCAAATTGCAAATGGATTCAACGGGGGCCGAGCGGGAGCTGGCATCGTTTATCGCGAAGTTCACACCGGAGATTGCTAAGCGGACAGAGGTGATTCTGGCGAAGATGCGGGCGCGGTTCCCGCATGTGCTGGAGTTGGTGTACGACAACTACAACGCGCTGGCGATTGGGTTTGCACCGAGTGAGCGGACTTCCGAGGCGATCTTTTCGATTGCGGTGTATCCGCGGTGGGTGAGCTTATTTTTTCTGCAGGCGAAGGGGCTCAGTGATCCGAAGAAGCTGCTGAAGGGAAGCGGGTCGGTGGCGAAACACATTGTGCTGGAGACGCCCGAGATGCTGGATGATCCGGCGATTTTGAGGCTGATGGAGGAAGCGGCGGCTACGGCGAGGGTTCCGTTTGCTGCGGACGGGGAGCATAAGTTGGTGATTAAGTCGGTGTCGGTGAAGCAGCGGCCTCGGCGGCCTGTTGGGGAGGCCAAGTAGTTGCTGGAAACTGGTGGCGATTTGATGTGAAAGACTGAGGTTGCCAAAGCATATTTCCCCAAGGTTCAATTTACTGAACTAGTAACGAGCAACCGGAGACCTTCCAGTGCATTTACGAGCCCGATATGTTGCGTTTGGCACATTGATAAGCTGCATAACTTTCTGCGCGGTGCCTCGTGAAAAGGTGCTGGTGCCCAGATATGAAGTTCTCTTAGTGGATGGAGCTGGAAAACCGTTGGCGAATGTGGCTGTTCATCAATACCAGCAAGACTACTCTTCAAGCCCGAGTGTTGATCGGACCGTTGAAGCGGTGACCAACACCGAAGGACTTGCTTCGTTCAATAGTGTTGAACATACATTGACCTCGGGTAGCGAGATCGTGGGTTGCGCGAGCCAGATAGTTTCCACCGGCGCCCATGCAAGTTGTGGCTTTCACGCGGACATCACCGCTTCCAGCAGCAACTATGTCGAGACAGCCAGGGACGTTTCGACGCCGAGAGGCGAGCCCCATCAACGCAAACTAAAACTGACTCTAACCAATTGCCCGTCAGGTAACTACTTCGAGTGTTCCGAGAGTGGCAAGCAGAGAAGCGGATGATCCAACTAGCTTTCGCAAACCTTCCTTTCGGCAAGTTCAGGCTTGTCCATTGCCGAGCCTAGAGCGACTTCCTGTCGGTGTCGGTGTAGAGCGAAAGACGAAAACAGATCCCTCCGGGATGACAAACAAGAAAATACAAGAGAATCGTAGGAATTAGAGATTGGCTGTAGATGCGTTTTCCGTTTTGCGAGAAGTTAAGGTAGTGTTCTAACAACACGCAGAAATTTTGGGTAGTCAGTCGAAGAGCATTTACTTCTCTCATGGAGTGGTGTTTTTGGACTTGCATAGCCGTCGACAGAACGGAGAGTTCGCATGGGACGCAGGGGTTTGCTTCGGGCAGTGTTGCTTGGGCTTTTGGCGGTGTCGGGTGGCGGCGTGGCGGTCGCGCAGCCGGGTGTGGATTGGGTTGGGATGACGATGGGGCAGTTCGATACGCCGCTGTCGGCGCAGTATGCGCATGTGACTTTGGCGCGCGCTGGGGGCTCGCGGCTGAGCGGGACGTGGGGTGCGTATACGCTGGTTGGGTCGATCGAGGATTCGCATATCGACTTTACGTTGACGGATGCGAACGGCGGGGAAGCTGGATTTCTGCGCGGGACGATTGGCAACGACATGTTCACGGGGATCGGGACGATTGTTCCGGCGCGTCGTCCGAACGCACCCGGGCCAGCGGCTCCGGTGGAGGTGAAGTGGACGGTGACGCGCGGGGCTGCGGCTCCTGCGGAGCATAAGACCTATACCTATGAGCCGCTGAGCTACTACGGCGTTTACACGGCGAAGGAGCCGCCGGTGTTGCACATCTTTCCCGGTGACACGGTGAACACGCGGACGATGGATGCGGCGAGGGATACGAATATTCCGCGGCACAGCAATGGGGCCGATGTGAATGTCGGGCCGTTTTATGTAGAGGGTGCGCTGCCGGGTGACACGCTGGTGGTGAAGCTGTTGAAGATCACTCCGAACAAGACGGTGGGGCGGCAGGGAAGCCGCTTCAACCAGTACTCGGTGACGCAGGCTTACCAGGTGGCGGCGAAGTACGATCCGAACTTTAATGGGAGCTGGAACCAGGATGTCGCGAAGGGTACTGCGACGCTGCCGGCGACTCCGGGGCTGCCGCATCTGACGATTCCACTGAAGCCGATGCTGGGTTGCATCTCGGTCGCTCCGGCGGGTGAAGAGCAGTATCGCGGGACTGACCTTGGGCCGTTTGGCGGCAATCTGGATTACAACGACAATGTGGCTGGCACGACGCTGTATTTCCCCGTGTTTCATCCCGGCGCGCTGCTTGGAATGGGCGATGCGCATGGCGCGATGGGGGATGGCGAGGTCGTTGGGACGGGGCTGGAGACGTCGGTGGATGTGACGTTTACGGTCGACCTGATCAAGGGGTATCAGACGCCGCAGGTACGGGCGGAGACGGCTGATTATTTGATCTCGTTTGGGGTTGCGGGATCGGTGCAGGATTCGATTCAGTTGGCGACTTCGCAGCTGGCGACGTGGATCAAAAAGCAGTACAGCCTGAACGATAGCGAGGTTGCGATTCTGTTTGGCGCGACGCTGAAGTATGACTTGACCGAGTTGGTGGATCCGCACTTTAACGTGGCGGCTAAGGTGCCTAAGAGTGTGTTGGCAGGGATGAAGTAGGGGGTTATGTGGAATGATGTTCGGGACGCTTTAGTTCGTGATTTGAACTACGGTAATTTCTCTGGAGATCTATTCCCATGAATATTCGTGCCTTGGTTGGCTTGCTGCTGGTTGGCTTTTCGGTTCCTGTAGTTGCGCAGGACAGCTACTTCACGGATTGGCCTGCGGGGACTTCTCCGCAGGAGGTCGGCAAGCGGGTGGCTGACCATTTCGTGACCAGTGGGCATCAGTACACGGCGACGATTCACTACTCCGAGGTGGTGAGCTGGTATGGGGCGCTGACGTTTGCGCAGCAGACGCACGATGTTGCGCTGAGGGACCAGCTCATCAAGAAGTTTGAGCCGTTGATGCCGGGTGGGGCGGAGGCGGCGCGGATTCCTACGCGGCGGCATGTGGATGACTCGATCTTTGGCGCGGTGCCGCTGGAGATTGCGATCCAGACGAAGGACGCACGGTTCTTATCAGTTGGAAAAGCCTGGGCGGACCGGCAGTGGGAGAATCCGCAGGCGGATGGTTTGTCGCCGGAGACGCGGTACTGGATCGACGATATGTATATGTTGACGACGCTGCAGTTGGAGGCGTATCGGGCGACGGGGGACAAGAAGTATCTGGACCGCGATGCGAAGGAGATGGTGTCGTATCTGGACAAGCTGCAGGAGCCGAATGGGCTCTTCTTCCATGCGCCGGATGTGCCGTTTTTCTGGGGGCGTGGCGACGGGTGGATGGCTGCGGGAATGGCTGAGGTGCTGCGGGATCTGCCGGCGGATCACCCGGATCGGACGCGGATTTTGAAGAGTTATCGCGCGATGATGGGGGCGCTGCTGAAGTATCAGGGCAAGGACGGCATGTGGCGTGAGCTGATCGACCATGAGGAGGCGTGGCCGGAGACTTCCAGCTCGGCGATGTTTACGTTTGCGATGGTGACCGGGGTGAAGAACGGTTGGCTGGATGCGAAGACTTACGGGCCGGCCGCACGCAAGGGGTGGATTGCGGTGGTGGGCTACATCGATCAAAACAATGATGTTACGAATGTCTGCGAGGGAACAGGCAAGGAGAACAGCCTGCCGTACTATCTGGCACGCAAGCGGCGGACCGGGGATTTCCATGGTCAGGCGCCGGTTCTGTGGGCGGCGACGGCGCTGTTGCGCTAGGAGAAGTCCAAGCGTCCAGCGGTGGGAGTACAATTCTGCGCGAAACGGATAGCCGCATGGTGTGGCCATCCAAACGTGGAGCTGCGGAGGATACTTCTATGCGGAGTTCAAATGTGGGCGCTAAGGTTGTGCTCTCGATTGTGGCGATGATGGGTGCGGCTGGAGTTGCGGGGTGCGGTCGGCACTCGACCAGCGAAACGTATTACCTGATCGGCAGCAACCTGAAGCTGCCGTACTGGAAGACGGTGGATGCCGGGTTTGAAAAGGCGGCGGCAGACCTTCATGTATCGGCTCAGTTGGCCGGGCCGGATAATTTTGACGCAGCGGCGGAGCGGGATGCGTTTCACAAGGCGCTGATCATGCATCCGGCCGGGATACTGGTTTCGGTGGTGGATGTTGCGACGATGAAGCCGGAGATCGATGCGGCGATTCGGCAGGGAATTCCGGTGATTACGGTGGACTCGGATGCGGCTTCGAGCTCGCGCCTGTTCTTTATTGGGACTGACAACATTGCTGCCGGAAGACTGGGTGGGAAGAGGCTTGCAGAGCACTTGCTGGGGAAGGGGAATGTGGTCTTCTTCACGTTGTCCGGGCAGCCGAATATGGATGATCGTCTGAAGGGGTATCTGGATGTGATGAATGAGCATCCGGGGATGAAGGCGGTGGATGTCTTCAACATTAAAGGCGATGCGACCTCAGCTTTCGATAAGGCGCAGGAGTATTTGGCTCGAACGGGAGCGGAGAAGGTGGATGCGTTTGTGTGTCTGGATTCGGCTTCGGGCAAAGAGGTGGCGGAGGTGCTGCTGCGCTCCAAGGCGACTGATCGCATGCTGATTGCGATGGACGTGAATCCGGAGACGCTGGAGTTGATCAAGTCGGGCGGCATCGATGCCACGGTGTCGCAGAAGCCGTTCACGATGGGTTATGTCGGCCTGAAGATGTTGGACGAGATACGCCACAATCCGCAGAAGCCGTTCCACGATAACTACTCGGTGGATTCCTTCTCGCCATATCCGGTGTTTGTGAATACGGGGACGTCGCTGGTGGATAAGAACAATGTAGAGGTGTATCTACAAGGCGCGACTGCGGCTGGCAACAAGTAGCAGAGTGGGTGTGTCTTCGCGATGTCATATACTTCTCCGGTTAAGGAAGATGGTTGTGAGAAGAAAACTCGATGCTCGATTCACGTTTTGCTGGGGACTTTCGTTGGACTAAATTGTTTTGTTGCGGTCTGGTTTTGGTTGCGATGGGCGCGAACGCTCAACCTGCGCCCGCTAAACTGACGATCGATGTGAACAAGATCGTCACACCGATAAGCCCGATGCTGTATGGACTGATGACGGAGGAGATCAATCACTCCTACGACGGCGGCCTGTACTCCGAGATGGTGCAGAACCGGACCTTCCGCAATACGTGGGAGGGCGAGCCGCCGTGGGACTTGATCCGGCGTGGCAATGCTGCGGCGAGTCATGCGCTGGACAAGACGTCGGGGCCGAGCAAAGCGCTTTCGACCAGCATGAAGCTGATGGTGACAAGCGCCTCTGCGCCGGATGAGGCGGGGCTTACGAATCCAGGATATTGGGGGTATGGGCTGCGTCCGAACACGACGTATGACGGGTCGCTGTATGGCCGGGTCGATAGTGCGGATGTTGGGCCGGTCACGGTAAAGCTGGTCAACAACGGAACGGGTGCGGTGCAGGCGCAGGCACAGGTGACGCTGCAGGCTGGCCCGTGGAAGCAGTACACCTTCAAGCTGAAGACCGGGGCAATTGCGGCCTCTAAGGATAACCATCTGGAGCTGGTGGTGCGGCATCCGGGAACGGTGTGGCTGCAGTTTGTGTCGCTGATGCCGCCGACGTTCCACGGACGTCCGAATGGCAGTCGGATTGATTTGATGGAGCGGATGGCTGCGATGCATCCGAAGTTTTTGCGGCTGCCGGGCGGGAACTATCTTGAGGGCTCGACGGTGGCGACGCGGTTCGACTGGAAGAAGACGATTGGACCGGTGCTGGATCGCGCAGGCCATGAAGGGCCGTGGGGATATTACTCGACCGACGGGTTTGGGCTGCTCGAGTTTCTGGAGTGGTGCGAAGACCTGAAGGTGGAACCGGTGTTGGCGGTGTATGCCGGCTACTCGCTGCGCGGGGTGCATGTGGCCGTGGGCAAGAATCTGGAACCGTTCGTGCAGGATGCGCTGGATGAGGTGGAGTATGTGACCGGCGATGTGAGCACGAAGTGGGGTGCGGAGCGGGCTCGCAATGGGCATACGGCACCGTTTCCGCTGCATTACATCGAAGTGGGGAATGAAGATTATCTGGACAAGTCAAGTAGCTATCCGGCTCGTTACGAGCAGTTTGCGGAGGCGCTGCATAAGACGTATCCGCAGTATCAGTTGATCTCGACGGATGGCAACAGTGAGTACGAGACGAAGGTGAAGTCGGATATTTCGGATGAGCACTACTACAAGTCTCCGGCGGACATGATGGACCTGGTCCACCACTACGACAAGGCGTCGCGGACGGGGCCGAAGATCTTTGTGGGCGAGTGGGCGACGCGGTCGGGCTCGCCGACTCCGAACTTTGGCGATGCATTGGGCGATGCCGCCTGGATGACGTCGATGGAGCGAAACAGCGATCTAATTATCATGTCGAGCTATGCGCCGCTGCTGGTGAATGTGAGCCCCGGTGGCATGGAGTGGCCGACAGACCTGATCGGCTTCGACGCTGGCACGACCTACGCCTCGCCAAGCTATTGGGCGCAGGCTCTGTTCGCCGGGCACCTGGGCGACGGCACGGCAGAGAGCTCGATTGCGGGCGAGAATAGCCGGTTCTTTTATTCGGCGACAGTCGATACGAAGGCGAAGGTGTTGCATTTGAAGTTGGTGAATGCGTCGAATGTGGCGCAGCCGCTGGCGATGAATCTGCTGGGGCTCAAGGGCTTGCACACGGCGAAGGTGACGACGCTGCATGGCGCTACGTTTGAGGCTACAAATACGATGAGCAAGCCGGATGCGATTCATCCGGTGGCTTCAACGATTGCGGTCTCTGGTGCGGCCTGGAGCCATACGGTTCCGGCGTTGACGATTGAGATTGTGGATGTGCCGCTGCAAGGAGCCACGGCTGGAAAGTAGGCTTTGGCCGCGGTTACAACTGCTTCAGTTCAGCGACGACGATGAAGACGTTGAGCAACATGAGCAGGAAAGCAGGGATCGCGTTCACGACGCGGTCCCTGATTCGTAGTCTTGCAAGAAGCGCGCAAAACATCATCAAGGCGAGTCCGCCAGCCGAGAATATCAGGATGGGACGCGAGAAGAAGTGACCTAGCAGGATGCCTGCTGCGGCAGCTACCTGAAGACCTCCGGTCACGATGCGGAGGGTGGGAACGCGCCATCGGTCGAATTCCTCGACCATGTTTTTTGAGAAGAAACAGGCTAAACCGTACCAGCCGAAACAGATAGCCGAAATTATTTCAGAGGCGTACATCCAAATTTGCATCGTATCT
>JAYVZU010000243.1:0-1744 GCA_043783075.1 Rhodanobacteraceae bacterium | reverse complement strand
CTTCCACGCGAAACAGCAGCGCATCGTTATCGCAATCGGTCGCAGCCGTCACGATCTTCAGCCGATTTCCGCTCGTCTCGCCCTTCATCCAAAGCTTGCTGCGGCTCCTGCTCCAGAACGTCACATAGCCGGTCTCGAGCGTCTTCTGGTAGCTCTCGGCGTTTAGAAATCCCAGCATCAGCATCTCGCCGGTCTTCGAATCCTGCACGATTCCCGGTACCAGTCCATCCGTCTTTTCAAAGTCGATCGTTATGGCGTTCATTGTTGCTCCTTCAGATCTCTCAGCACATAAAAAAGGCCCGCTCGCGTTGTGCGCGTTGGCGGGCCTCTTCGAATCCTGATATGCGTTCTTAGTTCACCGCACCGGACACAGCAGCCAACACGCTCTTCGCATGATGATGATGGTGGCCACGGTGGTGGAGGAAACACTTCATCTTCTAAAGGCTAGCTGTCACCTCCGCCAAAGTCAAATTACGAAATGACTAACGACAATCAGTCCCAATATCAGATACCCTGACAGACCGTAGCTCAAACTATCTTTCTCACTCTCAGGAGACATTCCAGATGCGCCTCATTCACCGCCTCGCCCTCGCCGCCTGCCTACTTGGCTTCGCCACCGTCTCGGTTCAGAACATTGCGTCAGCTCAGGCTGCCAAGCCCGCCGCCAAGGCTGCGGCCACCGCAAAGCCCGCCCCCGCTGCAAAGCCTACCGCCGCTGCCGCCGCAGCTACAACCCTGGTTGACCTCAACACCGCGACTGCCGACCAGCTCGCAGCGTTGCCCGGCATCGGTAAAGTCTACTCCGCAAAGATCGTCGCCGGCCGCCCCTACTCCAACAAGACGCAGCTCACGTCTAAGGGCATCATCCCCGACGCCACCTACGCCAAGATCAAGGATCTCGTCATCGCCAAGCAGGCCTCCAAGTAATAGGCCAAGTGCCGTAGCCCGTCCTGCCTGTCAATCGATAGCCGATGTCCGCGTCCGAGTCGACCCCGCGGACATTGGTTTTATCACTTTGCGGAACCTGCTCGCATACCATTTCGACCTAGTTTTCCTACTACGCCAAACGGTCGGGAACGTTTAGAGTGTTGCATAAGGGCAAATGCTATGCAGACTCAGGCAGCGCCGGGAGAATGATGACCACCGACCAGTCTGGAACCACGTCCGCACATAAGTTTCGTGGCACAAAACGAGCCGTGAGCTTGGCCGCCCTGACCTCTCTTTCTCTTTTGCTCTCTGGTTGCCAAAGCGTCACGGGCAACCCCTTTGTTTCGGAAGTCCGCATCGTAGACGCATCGCCCGATGCCCCCGGCCTGGATATCTATCAGGGAACCAACATTCTCGCTTACAACCTCGGACTCGGTACCATCACAACCTATGTTGCTACCTCACCCGGCACCTACAGCTTCATTGCGGATTCCGCCGGCACCAAGCAGCAGCTCGTCTCTGCCTCAGGAACTCTGCTCAACGCGGGACAGTACACCGTGTTGATCGGAAACTACCTCAACAGCATGCAGGAAATTATCCTGAAGGATCAGAGCACGCCCGCCCCGACCGGTCAGATGAACGTCCGCTTTGTCGATCAGGCCACACGCGCCGGTGCACTCGATCTCTACCTCGTACCCTCCGGTTCAACCATCGTAACCGTCAAGCCCGCCATCATTAATATCACCTTCAACGTAAATTCCGGCTACCTCACCATCCCCGCCGGCGCCTACACGCTCGTCGCGCTACCCACTGGAAC
>JAYVZU010000242.1:0-1757 GCA_043783075.1 Rhodanobacteraceae bacterium | reverse complement strand
CCTCCACGCAGGATGTGCGGGGAATAGCCATGGACGCGGAATCCAAGTTCCCGGCCTAGAGCTTCAAACCCCTGCATATCCGCGGCGGCCTGATAGCCGAAGCGAAAGGTCTCGCCCTCGTGGACCTCCGCGACATGGATGCGGTCGCGTAGGATTTCGCTGGCAAAATCGTGTGCGCTAAGGTGCGAGAGTTCGGCTGTAAACGGCAACACGAGCGTTGCGTCGATTCCCGTGCTGGCGAGGAGCTCAAGCTTTTGGGGCAACGGCGTGATGAGCCAGTGCGGAGCTTCCGGACGCAGGACTCGCGCGGGATGGGGGTCAAATGTGATGGCGAGGGATCGCAGCCCAAGTTCCCGGGCGCGCGAGTTGACCTGATCGATGACCCACCGATGACCGCGGTGGACGCCGTCGAAGTTGCCGATGGTGGCGACGACGGGGCCGAAGTCAGCGGGGAGTTCGTTGAGGGAGCGGAAGGTTTTCATCGCGCAGGCTCCTTCCTTGGTGGAAGAAGTGGCTCAAGGACGTCCGCCAGTTTATCGGAATACCGCTTCGTTTTTGCGTAGTAATGAATGATCTGTCGCACGTACCGGTCTACGGACGACTGGACTACAGGACGATGTTCGCAGGCTAGATAACCCTCGACCCATGCCCGACCTTCGTCGACATCGTCCCCCCAGAGGTCTCCATTGAGAAATCCGTGACGTTCCTTCCATACTTCACCGCCGGGAGTTTGCGGGAGAGACCTCACTTTATGGGGAGCCAAGCGAATTAGCTGAGGAACAGATTTTGGATCGGATGTCACGTGCTGCGTAATGAACTCTTCGTACTGCGCTGTGCTAAGACCGGATTGAATTGCAGGTCCGCAATCGGTGAATCCGTATATGAAGTCCCATTTTTCGTTCTGACTTAGCGGTGTCCACCAAGATTTGTCAAAGTGAACCGTTGGCTGTGAAAAAGAAGCTGTTGTAAACAAAAGGCTCACGGCCAGCACGAAGCAAAATACAGAGATTCTGGCAGTGCCAGAGTGACGAATCATGCAATCTAGCTGAGAATTGGAAATCATCGCGCGGCCTCCGGAGCGATGTCGAAGTCCAACTGCAGTCCGTCGTAGGCGAGGCGGATGTACGGGGGGAGGATTGCCTCTGTGGCGGCGTGGTCCAGGTCGTGCGACATGTGTGTGAAGTAGGCGCGCTTTGGTTTTAGAAGCTCGACGAGCCGGACCGAGTTATCCAGGTGCGAGTGGCTGGGGTGGGGTTCGCGGCGCAGAGCATCGAGGATTAGGATGTCCAGTCCCTGCAGCAGGTCGATGCTGGCCGGTGCGAGGTCGCTCATGTCGGTGATGTAGGCGGCCGAGCCGAAGCGGTAGCCGGTGATGACTTCGCGACCGTGGATGACCGGGATGCGCTGGAAGTGCGCGCCGAATACGTCGGTATACGCATCCGGATCTGTTGGCAGCAGATTGAGACTTACGCGGGCGCTGGTTGGGTAGCGGTCGATGGTGCGGAAGGTGTAATTGAAGACGCGGCGGATGACGTCGGCGGTCGGCTCGTCGGCGTAGAGCGGAAGGTCTCCGGAGTTCTTGAAGGTGAGTGGCCGCAGGTCGTCCATGCCGAGGATGTGGTCGGCGTGGTGGTGCGTGTAGAAGACAGCGTCGACGAGGGTGACGTTCTCGCGAAGAGCCTGCGCGTGGAAGTCGGGGCCAGTGTCGATCAGGACGACGTGGCCGCCGTATTCAAGCCGGACAGAGGGGCGAGTCC
>JAYVZU010000241.1:0-5405 GCA_043783075.1 Rhodanobacteraceae bacterium | reverse complement strand
ACCTATAGGTTGAACCGAAGTCCCCGCGGAGCAATATCTTGCGTAATACCCCAATTTCGTCTGCCGCTCTGGTCGCGCTTTGGGTGGTTGCAGCCACCGCAAGTGCCCAGCGTCCATGCCCCAATCTGAAGGAACCCCACACCCTTCAGATCAACGGCCGCAAGGCTCTTGAGGTGCAGGTTCGGATGGAAATCGACGTAGACGGCGCGCCCAACGCATACGGCCCCAAGGGTAAAAAGACGCTCGACGTCCTTGGACACGCGTACTCGCCGAAGATCCGTGGCAAGCGGCGCGAACTCGTCGGATATATGACCAACGACGACGACGGCCAGCCGATGATCCAGCGCAAGGGCGACCCCTACCCCGGCTACTACGTCTCCCAAACCGACTTCGCCGACATCCACAACCCACGCGAAGAAGACCCCCGCAAGTACGTGAACGCGGCGACCACGAATTATGTCGTTCTGGGCCGCACTGCGATCAATGGCGGGGTTCAGCTTGGGGATTTCGTGACGGTCTACAGCTGCCGTACCCACAAAAGCGCCTACGCGATCGTCGGAGATTCCGGCAACGAAAGCGGCGCGGAAGGCTCGCTCGCACTGGTCCGCGCGCTGGGCTACACCCATATCACCAACGGCGTCGACGAATCCGTAAATGACCCGGAAATCGTCGTACTCTATTACCCAAACTCCAACCCAAAACATCAGTTCTTCAAAACCCAAGCCGCACTCGATGCTGCCGCAAAGAAGCTCAGCCTAACCAAATAATCCCGGGTGCCCCATCTCAATCGGTCCTATCGATTGAGGTGAGGAGTACGATCCCGAAGCTCTATTCCTCCACCCCCGCAACCAGCCGCAGCGACCCGTTCGCCACCTCGCCCGCTTCCAGCGCTGGCTTGACCCCTGTGTCGCTCACCTCCCGGAGAGAACGGTTGATCGCCCGGGTCCGCACCCCTACCTCACCAAGAGTCTTTTGAATCTTGCCGACATCGCCCTCGACCTTGTCCATCAAGTTGCCGAACTTGCCAAACTCGGTCTTGGCGGACTCCAGAACCTTCCAAACCTCGTCGCCCTTTTCCTGCAGCGCAAGCATATGGAATCCCATCTGGAAGCTGGTGAGGATTGCTGATAGCGTACTCGGCCCGGCAATCGTCACCTGGAACTTCGACTGTATCTCCGCCTGCAGTGAGTCGCGCCGCATCACCTCGGCGTACAGGCCCTCGGTGGGCAGAAACATAATCGCGTGGGGCGTCGTCGTCGGCGGGTTGATGTACTTCTCGCAGATGCGCTTGCCCTCGGTACGAATCGCCGCCTCAAACGCCTTCCCCGCAGCAGCGAGCAGGTCGGCATCGTTGGCCGTGTAGGCGTTCTCCAGCCGCTCCCAGTCCTCGCGCGGGAACTTCGCGTCGATTGGCAACAGCGTCTCGCCCGTATGGCCAGGGAACCGCACTGCAAACTCCACAAGCTCCTGAGTATTCGGCTTCACCTTCGCGTTGCGGAGAAACTGCGACGGTGCCAGCATCTGCTCCAGCAGCATTCCCAGCTGGACTTCCGCAAATCCGCCCCGCGACTTCACATTGGTGAAGATTCTGGACAAATCGTCCACACCTTCCGAGAGCTTCGACATCTCGCCCAGTCCTGTATGGACCTTGTTCAACTGGTCCGTCACCTGCCCAAAGGATTCGGTCAGCCGACTGTGCAGCGTCGCGTGTAGCTTCTCGTCGACCGTCGCACGCATCTCTTCCAGCTTCGCCGCATTGTCCGTATTCAGTTTTGTCAGGGCGTCGCTGACGGTCGTCCGAAGCTTTTCCTGATGGCCTGTATTCGATGTACTCAACTCGGTCAGTCGGTTGTGCAATGCCGTCTGGGCTTCGATCTGGTTGCGCGTTGTCTCGGCAATAAATCCCGAAAGCCGCTGTGCAAGGCTCTCCAGGTTCTGCTGCACTGCGGTCCGAAGCGTCTCGGCGGAGGTTTTGTTGTCGGTCCGGAAGCTGTCCAGGCCTGCATGAATTGCTGTCCCGAGGGTAGAAACGCTATGCGTAATCTCGGTCCGCAACGCCGCCGCTGCAGCTGCGTTTGCCTCGCGTGCTGCTTGCGACTCCGTCGAAATATCCGTCCGCATCTGCGCCAGCGCGGTCCGAACATGCGTGTCCAGCGACTCCGCACGAGCATCCACCCGAGCAATCTGGTCTGGCAACTGGAGCTGGCGCGGATCCTGCACCACGGGCTCGGACTTCCGCAGCAACAGTAGAGCCACGGCAATCAACAGTAGAATCTGGACAACAAGAACCGCGACAAGCATATTCGATTTTCCTTCGCCACAGAATAGCAGAGAAGATGTGGAATTCCTCTGAACAACCGCGGTATCGCGTCCAACTGCCACGACAGAGATTCTGGCTCTACCAGAATGACGTCCGTGGTTGGGGCTGAATGAGTGGTGTGGGGCGGGTCTCGCTCTTATCCCGTCTCGCATCCCATTGGTCCCCGTTACGCCTTGTCTCAAATATTTCTGAACACATTCAAAATAAATCTTGCATTCCGCAAAATTAGGCGTATCTTCGTCATTGAACGTGTTCAGAATATGGAATCGAGGTAAATATATGAACGTCGCAGCCTGCTACTTCAGCTATCTCGCCATCAGCATCGCTCTCACCATCTGGGTCGCGCGGACCCTCCATCGCAGCGGTCGCGTCTTCCTGGTCGACGCCTTCCACGGCAATACCGAGCTCACCGACTCCGTCAATCACCTGCTGGTCGTCGGCTTTTATCTCATCAATGTCGGGTACATTGCATTGGCTTTGACGACGTCGAGCCCGATGTCTAACTTCCGCGAGATCATCGAGCTCGAAAGTGTAAAGATAGGATTTATCCTGCTGATTCTTGGTGCCATGCACTTCTTCAACATCCTGGTATTTGCGAAGATGAGAAATCGCGCAACCTCCGGCGTCAGCGCACTCCGCGCAGCATCGTTCAGGCCTGAGGGTTCACTTGGCAAAGGTTGAGAAGGTCAAAAAATCGGACGAGACGCGCAGCCGGATTCTGGAGGCCGCGCTCTCTGTCTTTCGCGAGCGTGGATTTGAAAAGGCCACCATGCGCGAGATCGCGACCGAGGCCGGCGTCGCCGTGGGAGCCGCCTACTACTACTTCGACTCCAAAGACGCGTTGGTGCTCGCGTTTTACGAGCGCGCGCAGTTTGAGATGCATCCTGCCATCGAAGCTGCATTGGACGACGCCAATACCCTCAAAGAGCGGCTACGCATCATTATTTCAGCCAAAATCAACTACTTTACGCCGAATCGCAAGCTGTTGGGAGCATTGAGCGCGCATGCCGACCCGGAACATCCCCTGTCGCCGTTCTCGGACGCGACATCGGCCATTCGCACTCAGGATGTTGGCAGCTTTGAGCGTGCCGTAAAGGATAGCGCCATCAAGCTCCCAGCGACCGTCGCGCCCTACCTTGGGCGGCTGCTTTGGATGTATCAGATGGGGCTGATCCTGTTCTGGGTCTACGACCGCAGCCCGAATCAGGAGCGCACGACGCTGCTCTACGAGAAGACACTGAAGTTGCTGCTCGTGACGTTGAAGATTGCGGGATTTCCCCTGTTGCGGCCGCTGCATCGCATTGCGGGAGAGCTGCTGGCTGTCATCTACGGCGACTGACGTCTATCCGTGAGACGAGAAAATCTTCCGGATTCCCGACGGGTGCGCATCTTCCGTCTCTCGCTGGGCAAGCGAAAGGATGGAGTCGGCGACGGTGGCTGCAGCATGTGCCGCGGGTACGTCGTGAACACGCAGAATATGTGCCCCGGCAAGGATGGCCGCCGTGTGGGCGGAGGTCGTAGCCTGCTCTCGGCTCCAGTCGCTGTTCGAGCGCAGATGTGTGGTCAGGAAGCGTTTCCGCGAGACACCGGCGAGGAAAGGAAGCTGGAACTGGTGCAGCTCGGAGAAGTGGGCCAGCAGCGTAAAGTTTTCGTCGCCTGTCTTGCCGAATCCGAATCCGGGGTCCAACACGATGCTCGTTCGGTCCACGCCGGCGGCTCGCGCAAGAGAGAGCGAGTGCGAAAGGCCAGCCACAATCATGGGAATAATGTCAGCGTGCGGCAGCGGTGGCAGGGAACTCCAGCCCCGCGGGGCGCCACGTGTGTGCATCAGGATCGATCCCGTGCGCTCCCTTGCAAGAACCTTCCCCATTGCCGGGTCCCAGATGAGCCCGGAGACGTCGTTAATAATCTCCGCACCGGTCTGTGCGGCACGTTCGGCAGTCGAGGCATGGTAGGTGTCGACGGAGAGAATTGCCTCGCGCCGTAGCCTGAGGATTGCGGCTACGATCGGCAGAATGCGTTCCTGTTCCTCCGCAGCGCCAAGCGGGGTTGCGTTTGGCCTGGTCGACTCGCCACCGATATCGATCAGGTCGACGCCATCATCCAGCATCCGCAGCGCATGATCAATCGCGGCGTGCGGATTGAAGAACTTGTTTCCATCCGAAAAACTATCCGGAGTAACATTCAGGATTCCCATCAGGACGGTTCGCCGCCCTAGCGGTAGAGACCGCGAGCGCAAGCGCCATGTGTATCGGGGACGGGAGAAGAATGCCATCTGGAATAAAGACCTTACACTCAAATTTTGAATGTGCCTCCGCCACTTTTGGGGTAGGAATACACACTTCCAACACGTGGACCAAACGAAAGCCCCCGGAGATGTTGTCGGGGGTCTTTGCCCAAACCTTGATTATACGGCTTCAGACCGTCATGAGTTCCTTCTCTTTTGCCTTGAACAAATCCTCGAGCCGCTTAATTTCAGCGTCCGTCAACTGCTGTACTTCTTCGGTCGCGCGCTTCTCGTCATCGGCCGAGATCAGCTTGTCCTTGGCAGCCTTCTTGATCGCTTCGTTGCCGTCGCGGCGGATGTTGCGCATGGAGGTCTTGTGGCCTTCCAGCACTCCGGCGAGGTTCTTCACGGCTTCCTTGCGGCGCTCCTCGTTCATTGGAGGGATCGGAACACGAATGATGCGCCCGTCGTGCATCGGGTTGAAGCCCTGATTCGAGGTACGGATAGCCTTTTCGATCGCCGGAACCAGCGAAATCTCCCATGGCTGCACCAGAATCAGCTGAGCCTCGGGCGTCGTCACCTGCGCGACCTGCGAGATTGGCGTATCGGTGCCGTAGTAGTCCACCTTCACCTGGTCCAGCATGTGGACGCTCGCGCGACCGGTGCGGGCCGAAAGCAGGTTCGCTCGAAAGTCGTCGACCGTCTTCTCCATGCGGGTCTTCAACTGCTGGTGTACGTCCTTCAGAGCCACGATGCTTGTCATTACCGATGCCATAAGATCTTTTCCTCTCGCGCCACAGGCGCCAACAACTTGCAAACTTGATTCTACTGAAATGTCAGGCGGATGGTTTGAGTGTC
>JAYVZU010000240.1:0-5415 GCA_043783075.1 Rhodanobacteraceae bacterium | reverse complement strand
GCGGGGTCAGGGTGTCGGTCGGTGGATTCGTACCGGTGCCTGTGAGAGATGCGACATGGGTTCCGGTCGAGTCTGAAATCGTGAAGGTGCCAGACCGGGGACCGGAGACCGTGGGAGCAAACGAGATCGAAACAGTACAGCCGGTGGATGGCGATAGCGTGGTGCCGCATGAGTTTGCAGAGATGGAGAAATCGTTAGTGATGACGGGCGTTTGGAGAGTTGCAATCGTCCCACCCGTGTTTGAGATCGTGATGGTCTGAGGGCCGCTCGTCGCTCCGATGTTGGTCGCTGGAAAGGTGAGCGCAGTGGGAGTTAGTACGATGGCTGCGGCTGGTGTGCCGGTTCCGCTGAGAGTGGCAGTCGCCTGGCCGCCAGCCACATTGGCGTAGACCGTTAGGAGGCCCGTCCTGCTGCCGGCCGCAGTCGGTAGAAAAGTGAGTTGGATGCTGCAAGTCGCATTCTGGAATACTGGGAGGCCAGTGCAGGTATTGGTCTGGGCAAAATCACCTGTAGTGAGAACCGAGCTTAGATTCAACACTGCATTTCCGGTGTTTGTGACTGTAATGGTTACAGGTTGACTCGCCGTGCCGACTTGTTGGGCGGAATATGTGACTGTAGATGGGTTAATTGCGATGGCGGGTGCAGCCGGGGTCGCAGCGGTGAGGAGCGGAATCTGCCATATGCCTCGGCCATACGTCGCGGCGCGAATTTCGCCGGTGCGGCCGTCGCCAGTCGGCATGGCGGTGGCCGCCAGGAGCTGGATGATCGGGGAGTTGGGGAGTGCGATCCCGTAAATACTCCAGCAGTTGGACGATACGCATGTGGTGACCTGGGTCGTAACGTACACCCCGGTATCGAGCGCGACGTAGAGGGTGTTGGCATCGTTGGGATCGACGACGATGCTGTTGGCCGGAGCGTTGGGCAGGTTGGCGGAGATGTTTGTCCAGTGAGCCCCGTTGTCGGTCGAGCGGTAGATGTGCGGTGCTGCGGTGTTGTTGCCAGCGAACCCCATGACGGTGGCGTAGACGGTGGCGCCGGTCGCGTCGTGCGGGTCCACGGCGATGGATGAGATGTCGAATCCATTGAGGTTGAAGACGCCGGCACTTGCCGGGTCGTTGGTAACGGGGGATGTGGCCAGATCGTTCCAGACTGTAGCGTTGGTGGCGAGGTTGGCGGTAGAGGTGGCGAAGATATGGCCGCCAAAGCTCTGGCCGCCATCGAGACCTCCGGCCAGACCCGCATAGATGACTTTGGAGCCGTTGTTTTGGGAGTTGGAGGTGACGCTGGTTGGCCCTCCAACGCCAAGGGATCGGACGATCGGGAAGCTTGATCCGCAGGCTGCCGCGCTGGGGATTCCGAACGGGCGACTTAGCGCGTTTGACGAGGACCAGAGGGCTCCACCGGCCGCTTGGCCGCGCCAGACACGGCAGGTTCCGACGAGAATATTTGCTGGGAACGCTGGGTCCAGCAGCCACGGGGCGTGGATGGCTGCGAGGTCGGATGAGGTCTCTGTTGCCCCGATAGCCGTTGAACTGCAGGGTCCGCCGCCAGGGCATCGGGAGATGTTGATTCCCGCGCCGTTGGAGATGTACCAGAGCGACGGGCTGCTGGGGTCGATTGCGACTGTGCCCCCCTCACCGGTGGAGAGTTGCGGCCATGTCGTTGTTCCTGTTGAAGTTCCAGCCGATCCGAGAGCGCCCAACCCGACCAAAACTGTGGCTGGGTCCGATGGGGATTGGGCGAAGCTGACGACCTCTGCCAGAGATCCGAGACCGCCGTTGAGGTTTTGGAAGTGGTTTGCGTCATCCAGCGAACATGGCGGCGCAAGCTGGTTGACGCTGTCGGTGGAACGCCAGAGGCCGCCGTCGTTGCCGAGAAACAGGAGTGAATTACGGACGGCGATGGCATGTTGCGAAGGTGCAACCCGAGCGGGGTTGGTACAGCCATTTTGGGTATTGGTGGTGTTGCGGAAGGCACATCCTGCGGCAAGACTGCAACGGTAGAGGTCGGTTGTCCCGGCAAATAGAAGCGTGTCGGTACCACTGGATGTGGTGGCGAGTGAGAGGTTATAGTCTGCCTGGGCAATCACGGTGGAACCCGCCTGCTGGAGGGCGGTGGAGTTTAGTTGCGTGGCAAAGGCGACAGGATTGGCGCATGTCGAGTTGGTGGCCGCGCAGACATCTTGATAGAGACCCTGGTTGTGGTTGTTGGCGTCGACGGTGAGAGCAAAGGTATCGCCAGTGACTGGTTGAACGGTGAGAACGCCACGAAAGAGAGGGCAGGTGGACGTGCCGCCGGGGCCGGGATTGGTCGGGCATACCTGCAGATTGATTCCGGCAGCGGGTTGGGTCGAGAGGCGCGTCCAGGAGATGCCGTCTGGTGAGGAGTAGTAGCCGTGATAGGACAGAGCGGCAACAAAGAGTTGGCGGATCGGGTTCCAAACGACGGAAGTTGCAGGCTTACCGAGGGTGCCGATGACATTGGGGGATTGGACGATCTGGCCGCCGTCAAGAACAGTGGCGAGGTGCCACGTAAAGCCGCCGTCGGAGGTGTAATAGAGGCCGGGTTGCGACCCGGTTGTACTAGGTGCGTTGACCAGAAGCCCCTCGGCGGATTGGGAGAATGCGGCAACAGCTGTTGATGGGCTGGTGGTGGAAAAGGCAAGGCCTGCGACGCTGAGGCCGAAGAAATTATGATTTCCGGAGGCTCCGTCGTTCGAGTTCTGGGCCAAAGTCCAGGTGAGACCACCATCCGGCGACCGCAGAATTCCGGCGCCGTAGTAGGAATCGGTGGCGTCGTTGGGGTCGCCGGTGCCTGCGAGCAGGATGCCGTTCGATATGGCCAACGAACCGATGCTGAGAGAGGGGAGCGTTTGCGATGAAGAGTCGAACACCGAGAGGGTGTCGGTGAGGGGGAGGAAGGTGACGCTGGCAGCCGGGCCCGCGGCGTTGGTGGACTTCCACACGCCTCCGCCAGTTGTTCCAACGTAGACCGTATTGCCCGTGGCGTCGGCGGGGTCCATTGCGAGCGCTGTTATCCGTCCGGTCAGGTCGCCGAATGAAGCGGACGTAACCTGGTTTGGGCCGACGGGGGTCCAGGCAGTGGTGAGGATGGAGCTGCGTGGCTGCGAGAGCATCGCAACATGTTGGCGGCGGGCGAGGTCCAGTGATTGTGCGGCGGTATTTGTTTGGCGGCCGCGGAGGAACTGGGTGTGGGCGGCTGGCACTTCCTGCGCCAGGGCCGAGCTCATAAACGCCAGGAGGGCGAGGAATGGAAGCGGCGATTGGGGCCGACGCGACATTTCCTCACACATGGATCCTCTTCCGGCAGCGAACGTTTTAGGCGAGAGAGCCTGAGGTCCCTATCGGCTGAGACGACCAGAACATGAGGAAAGGTTGAGAGTCACAAGCCCGCGGGTCATACTCTGGTCGCCTGGGCTTGGCAGCGTATTTTGACTCTACCATCGACGTGCTGGATTTAGAAGAGAGCAGGTTGTTTATTGCGGAGGGCCTGCATCTGGCGGATGTAGAGCTTGGAATCGAACTTGCGGCCGGTGCTGCCGCCAGACATATATCGAATTTTGCCGAAGATGGGCCGGTCGAACCATGGTCGGTCGAACTTGCCCAACATCGACCACGCAATGCCGGAGTAGCCATTCGGATCGCGACCGTCCAGCTGGTACTTATCGTTCAGGTAGATGGCGTACTTTACGGCGGTTGCGACATCCGGGGTCCATTCGAGGATCTTTTTGGCCCAGTACATACGCATGACGTTGTGCATCCAGCCGGTTTCAACCATCTGGATTTGGGAGGCGTTCCATAGGTCGTCGTAGGTTTGGGCGCGTTCGAGCTGGGGGAGAGTGTAGAGATACTCGCGCTCGTCTCGCGCATGCTCTGCGATGGAGAGCTTCGCCCAGTTCTCGGCGGATTCGTGGGTGTCGTAGGTGTCCGGTGAGTATTTCACGAAGTTGACGGCGAGTTCTCGCCACGCGATCAGCTCGTTGAAGAAGCTGTCTTTTGCTGTTTGGAGGCTAGAGTCTGCCGCGGCGGCAGCCTGGACAGCTAGCGCAATTGTCTGCGGACCGACGTGGCCGTAGTGCAGGTAGGGCGACATGGCGGATGTGCCATCGAGTTCCGGTTTGTTTCGGGTAGATTCGTAGTTGTGAAGGAGTTTGGTGGTGAAATGCTTGAGGCGTTTCAGGCCGGCGTGGGTTCCTCCTGTCCAGCTTTCGGCACGCGGGACGGTGCGGTCGAGGTCGGGCCATCCGGCTGTGATGTCCTCGTGGACGCTATCAGATTGGAAGTTATTCGGTCGCTTCCAGGCGTGGATTGCGTGAGGATTTTCGTAGGGGACGAGGTAGTCGGGGAGAAGGCGGTACAGGCGAGGGCGAATCGTGTACGCGCCATACTGCGCCTTTTCGATCAGATTCGAGGGGATGACAACATCCGTATCGACGGTCCAGAACGGGATTTTCAGGCGTTCGGCAAGACGCTGCCGCCAGCGTTCGGGCTCTCGCATTGGGTTCTCGTCGCCGATGAGGATCGCCGCCTCAACATCGGCGAACAGGCGTTCGTGCGACTCGTGGGGAGCGCGACGCATGAGGAACGTGATGTTGCGCTTAGAGAGGTCTTCCTCAATGTCGGGAAGACCCTGTTGCAGGAATGTATAGTGGCGCAGATTTGCGTTTGGGAAATTTGAGATCGCTGCAAAGTACACGACAAGCGGGAGGCCAAGTTCGTTCGCGACTTCCACCGCAAGATTTACCGCGTGGTTGTCGACGCCGCGCTGCGCTCGTTGCATCCAGTAGACGACGCACTTGCCGTTCGGATCGGGCATGCCGCCGCGTCGATTTGTAACGCGGGGGTTAGTAGCAAGTTCAGCAATTAAGTTGGAGAGCTTCATATTCAACATGACGGCGTATTGGTCCCTATGGCCCAAGCTCCACTCTACGTTACGCAGGGAGTGAGTTTGTGATGCGGTAGGGGAGCTGCAAAGGTCTATTCGACCAGGTAAAAGTTTGACAGGTATCCGTAAAAAGATGCGGCCCCGAAGGACCGCATCTTGGGTAGCAGGTAGCGCTTTTGAGGTCTACCAGAGGCCCCAGGCGCGGCTCATGTAGTCGACCAGCGACATGGTCACCAGCACGATGAACGTGAAGAAACCAGCGGCAACTGTGACTTTGATCAGATTCGACTGATACTTGACGTGCATGAAGAACAGGATGACGATCACTGCCTTGGTGCAGGCAATCGCTAACGCGACGATTGGGTTGAAGAGGCCCAAGTCGAGGTTCGCGGCGAACACCGTAATAAACGTGCCAACAAGCAGCGCACCGTAGACGTAGCAGTACTCGAGCGGCGAGACGATGTGATGCTCGGCATGCTCCGGGTTAACAACATTCGATGCGTCGTGATA
>JAYVZU010000239.1:0-5430 GCA_043783075.1 Rhodanobacteraceae bacterium | reverse complement strand
CTCTAACGCATTCGTATGCGTCCAACGTTGTGTCTGAGGTCACTTGTGTCCGACCACTTTCACTGAACGCGAAAACTTGTGGAAAACCACCGTATTGCTAGCGGTCGACTTCGCCCATGACGATGTCGACGCTGCCGAGGATAATGACGACGTCCGCGACGTTGCGCCCCAGACACATATCTTCGAGCAATGTGAGATTGATGAGGCTGGGCGGACGGACACGGTAGCGGTAAGGCCGCGGTGTACCGTCGCTTACGAGGTAGAAGCCGAGTTCGCCCTTGGGCGATTCAATGCGGCCATAGGCCTCGCCGGGCTTGGGCTTGAAGTTGCGGACCTTCGTCTTGGGGTCCTGAATCGGACCTTCGGGAAGATCACGGAGGGCCTGTTCGAGAATCTTCACGGACTCGCGCATCTCGAGGACGCGAATCATGTAGCGGTCGTATACGTCGCCGTGGTCGCCGATCGGGATGCGGAACTGGAAACGGTCGTAGATGCCGTATTTGTCTACCTTGCGGAGATCGTAGTTCACTCCGGCGGCGCGTAGGAGGGGGCCGGTGATTCCGGCGTTGATGGATAACTCGGCGGAGATCACTCCGACACCCTGCGTGCGGGCCATAAGGATCTCGCTGCCCGTGAGCATATTTTCGAACTCGTCGAGAAACCTGGGGTACGCGGCGACCACCTTCTTTGCCTCCTCCAGCCAGCCGGCGGGCAGGTCCACGCGACAGCCGCCGAAGCGCATGTAGTTGCACATCATGCGGGCGCCGGTTAGCGATTCGAATAGGTCGAGGATCTTTTCGCGCTCGCGGAAGGCGTACATCAACGGCGTGCCGCTGGCGCCCATATCCTGCATGAGGAAGCCGACGAGGCAGGTATGGTTTTGCAAGCGGGTGAGCTCTGCGGTGATGACACGGAGATACTCGGCGCGCTCCGGGACGACGATACCGGCGAGCGATTCGACGGCAAGGGCATAGGCCCAGTTATTCGTCAGCGAGCAGAAGTAGTCAAGGCGATCCGTATATGGCATCGAGCCGAGATAGGTCTCGTTCTCAGCGATCTTCTCGTGATTGCGGTGCAGGTAGCCGAAGATGGGCTTCAGTTTGACGACATCTTCGCCGTCCAGCGCAACATCCATACGGAACACGCCGTGGGTAGACGGATGCTGCGGGCCCATCGATACTTCGAGCAATTGGGCGTCGTCGCCCAGCACGGATGGCTTGGGCGAGAGGTGAAGCTTGGGCGTTGGCGGGGTCAGAGTCGTCATTAGTGTTTGGCGTAGTGGTGCATGGTCTTGCGCAGGACTTCTTCGTGCGCGGTGGGTTCATACTCGTAGTCGTCGGGTTCAACATAGTCGCGACGCATGGGGTGGTCTTTGAACTCGTCCCACATCAGGATGCGGCGAAGGTCGTGGTGGCCGTCGAATATGACGCCGAAGAGGTCGAAGATCTCGCGCTCCTGGAAGTCGGCGCTGCGCCACACCGGCGTGAGTGACGGCAGGTGGACACGCTTGCCGCGGTCGCAGGTGCGCATGCGCAGAATGACCGGGCCGTGCTTCAAGGCCATGGAATAGAGGTGGTAGACGACTTCGAGGTAGCCGGCGGTCGCGCAGTCTTCGTCGTCCTGCTCGAAGTCTTCCTCCATCTCCTTTAGATTCACCTTGCCCGGAGCTTCAGGTGCAGGCCAATCAATGCCGGTGACGTTGGAGCAGTAATCGAAGCGCAGTTCGGGGGTGTCACGCAGATAGATCGCGACCGCGAGTGCGTGCTGCGGTTGAACCAGCAGACTGTGCTGGGCGCACGGGCTGGGGTTCAGAATCATCTCCAGCGCGCAGCCGGGAATGTTGGCCTCGATTTCGGACTTAAGCGACTCCAGATTCATCATCTTCCGCCAATGCAATGTTGACCAGCGGGGCTTGCCACACCGCGGGGTTCTGTGGGGGTTCGAGGTCGTGTGCGCCGAACGTGGGAACCGGAAATTCGCTTGGCAGGTCGGCGTTCAGGTGGCGGGGGCGGGTTTCGCCGGTCAACTGCTGCGCGTCGATCTTGCGCTGCAACGCCATCAAAGCGTCGATAAGGGCCTCTGGGCGAGGCGGACAGCCGGGGATGTAAATGTCGACCGGAATATATCGGTCGATTCCCTTCAATACGTTGTAGCCCTGCTTGAACGGGCCGCCGGAGATGGCACATGCGCCCATCGAGATGACGTACTTCGGTTCGGGCATCTGGTTGTAAAGCCGCACAACCTGCGGAGCCATCTTCTTGGTGATCGTACCGGCGACGATCATCAGGTCGGCCTGGCGCGGTGACGGACGGAAGACCTCGGCGCCGAAGCGGGCCATGTCATACCGCGCCATGGTGGTCGCGATCATCTCGATCGCGCAACAGGCGAGGCCGAAGTTGAGCGGCCACAGCGAATTCTTACGACCCCAGTTGTAGAGTTCCTGCAGGCTCGTGGCGAAGACCCCCTGCTTGCCCAACTCGGTCTTTAGCGCTTCATCCATTGCAGAATTCCTTTGGTCATTATGACCAGGTCAAAACTTTCTTTTGATACGCCCATGCGAGGCCTTCGATCAGCAGCAGCAGGAAGACGAGCATTGCGAGGCTTTCGCCCAGACCCATCTTGGTGAATGCTGTTGCAAACGGCAGCAGGAAGACGACTTCGACGTCGAAGACCAGAAAGATGATGGCGTACAGGTAGTAGCCCGGCTTGAACTGGACCCAGGCATCGCCTGAGGATTCAAGACCGCACTCGTAGACGTCGTTCTTATCGTGACCCGGCTTGTTGGGGGAGAACTTCTTCGCCCAAACCCAGGCTAGTGCCAGCGGAGTTACAGCAAAGCCGAGGGCTCCAAGGAGCAAAACGAAGATTGGCAGATAGGAATCGGGTCTCATACTGGCACCTTCAACCTACCAGATTCTACGAATTCGCGCAGAAACATTGCCTGTTGACACCTCTTTCAGCAGCTTAGGCGGCTGTCGCACATTCCATCGTGACGACGCGCACTGAAGATGTGACGCAGGAGCTGTCGAGATTGGAGCCTCCTTGCTGTAGGATCGGCGGTCGCGTCGAGTCCGTTACACCAGAAAGTTCACTAAACTCCAATAGAATATCGATTTATCTTTTTCGGCGATCCCTTCCCATTGCAACCTTTAACAAGGTAGAGTAGAGCGGCGAGGATGGCATCCATGCATTTGTCATTCCGTAATACTTCGCGCGCTGGGACAATCGGCGTTGGCTGTTTTGAGTTGAGGAGTTTGCGATGAATCGTGTGTCCAACAAGATCCTGCGGGGATTTGCCGTCCTGTTTGTTTCGTTCAGCGGCATCGTCTGCGTGGCTCAGAAGCCTGTAAAAGCTACGAAGCCGGTAATGCCATGGATGGATCGCTCACTCTCTCCGGACCGCCGCGCCGACCTGGTGATTGGGCAGATGACCTTCGAGGAGAAGATGCAGTTGGTGCATGGCACCGGCTGGGGCGTGTTGCGCGACGGAGACCCTGTGCCCGCGGCTTCCAACCGTGGAGCCGGGTATGTACTAGGGATTACACGACTTGGCATTCCCGACATCAATCTGGCGGACTCCGCCGTTGGCGTGCGGATGGCTGGTCCGGAAAGCCGCTACGCGACGCTGTTGCCCTCCGCGCTCGGCATGGCAGCCACATGGGATACGAGCGCGGCAAACCTCTACGGGCAGGTGATCGGCCGTGAGCTCCGAGCACAAGGCTTCAATATGTCGATTGGCGGCGGTGTCGACGTGATGCGTGAGCCGCGCAACGGCCGTAACTTTGAGTACGCGGGCGAAGACCCGGTGCTGGCCGGTACGCTGGTCGGCGAGTTGGCCAAGGGTGTGCAGTCGCAACATGTGATGGGCGACATCAAGCACTATGCACTGAATGATCAGGAGACCGGGCGCAGCGTGGTCGACGTCCACATGGACAAGCGCACCATGCGCGAGACGGACCTGCTGGCGTTTGAGATTGCGATCAAGATGTCGGAACCGGCGGGCGTGATGTGCTCCTACAACCTCGTCAACGGCGATCACGCTTGCGAGAATGACTACCTGCTGAATCAGGTTTTGAAGAAGGACTTCGGGTTCAAGGGATTTGTACTGTCCGATTGGGAAGGCACACACAGCAGCGCGAAGGCCGCAAACGCCGGGCTCGATATGGAGATGCCGGGCGAAGACTACTTCGGTGCGGGGCTGAAAAAAGCAATTGCAGACGGGCAGGTTCCCATGGCTCGGCTGGATGACATGGTGCACCGCATTCTGCGCAGCATGTTTGCGACGGGTGTAATCGATGAGCCGCCGGTGCGGCGTGTGGTGGATCCCTTCAAAGGCAAAGACGACTCCCGCCATATTGCAGAAGAGGGCATCGTGCTGCTGAAGAATTCTGCGAACCAGCTACCACTGAAGGCTGCGACAATCCGCAGCATCGCTATTATCGGCGGACACGCGGATGTTGGCGTTCTCTCGGGCGGTGGTTCGGCGCAGGTGGACGCGCCGGGCGGCAACGCGATTGACCCGAAGGAGGGCACAGCCCAGTGGGGCAAGCCGATCTACTTCCCTTCCTCGCCAATGAGGGCGATCCAGAAACTGGCCCCGGGTGCGAAGGTCACTTACGCCGGTTCCGAAGACCTTGCAGCAGCAGTGAAGCTGGCGGCTGCGAGCGAAGTCGCGATTGTGTTTGCGACCGAATACAACACCGAGTCGATTGACCCGCCGACAATGTCACTTCCTGACAATCAGGATGCGCTAATCAAGGCCGTTGCCGCCGCCAACCCGCACACGATCGTCGTTCTGGAGACGGGTGGTCCAGTGGCGATGCCATGGATCAACTCCGTAAGTGGTGTGTTTGCAGCGTGGTATCCGGGAATCGGCGGTGGAGAGGCGATCGCCGACCTGCTTTTTGGCGTGGTGAATCCGTCTGGGAAGCTTCCAGCGACGTTTGCCAAAAGCGAAGCAGACCTGCCGCTACCGGTGATTCCCGGAATGCTGGCGGAGAACTCTGCCGTGCGGGACCTGAAGACCGACCCACATAGGGAGTACCAGATGACCTATCCAGAGGGCCTTGCACTGGGGTATCGCTGGTTTGAGGTGAAGCAGCGGAAGCCGCTGTTCGCTTTTGGCCATGGGCTTTCGTACACCCACTACAAGTATTCGGCGCTGAAGGTAGATGTAGCGACCCGTATTGTTCACTTTCAGGTGACGAATGCCGGCACGGTGGCAGGAGACGAAGTGGCACAGGTTTATGTCACGCTGCCGGGCAGCTCTGGCGAGCCGTTCAAGCGACTCGTAGGCTGGGAGCGGGTTCACCTGATGCCAGGTGAATCGAAGGCGGTGGCGGTCACTTTGAACCCTGTATACCTCTCCATCTTCGACGTCACAGCCGATGGCTGGAAGCTGTTGCCAGGAGAATATAAGGTGGCTGTCGG
>JAYVZU010000238.1:0-5431 GCA_043783075.1 Rhodanobacteraceae bacterium | reverse complement strand
GTAGACCAATCCGCATCGACTCCTGCATCGACTCGTGCATTGCCGCACAGATGATCTCGATCAATGGATTACCGGAGGCGCGATTGATCAGGTCATGGAAGTCCAGGTCGTGTTTCACAAACGTCGCAGGCTTGCCAACCGCATCGCGCATTCCAGCAACAGCCGTCCGCAGCCGCTGGACGTCAGAACGTGTACGCTTGCGCGCTGCAAGCTCCGCAGCAAGCATTTCAATCGAAGTCCGAAGCTCCAACACCTGCATCACGGAGACCTGTTTTGTCGAAATCGCGTGGAGCATCAACTGAGTCAGGAACTCACTGTTCAGCATGCCGACTTTCGGAGACCGGCCATTTTCCTTTTCGATAATCCCAGCCACTTCAAGCGACCGAAAAGCTTCACGGACGATGCCACGGCTAATGCTCAACTCCGTGCTGGTCCGGAGTTCAGAAGGCAGAGTCTCACCCGTCGAGAGTTCGTTATCTCGTATGTAGTCAAAAATGTAATCCGTAACTCGTATTGTCAACGAATCGTTCGCCATGCGGATTCAAATCCTCCCCCCGGCTTGCGCAGATCGCTCGACAGGGTAAATGTAGGGGCTGACACAGTCACCACGCGTCGGCTTCCCTAGTCAAACCTAGCCTACAGCAGTTCAGACCCACATTGAAAATCAGCGAAACCTTGAGCGTTCAGATCGTCGGATGCACCAAGCACAGCACGGCGCCCTCTTTCAAGAGCGCCGCACCGCTCGCCCATGTTAGAAATTAACCCGGGCCGATAGTTGAATGAGTCGAGGCTGGTTCACCTGCGACGTCACCGTATTGTACTGAGCCGTATCAATCTGCGCGTTGGGCGGTGCAAACTGGGCGCGATTGAAGATGTTATAGGCTTCAGCCCGGAACTCAAAACCGATCCCCTTCTCCAGCATGATCTTCTTGCCGCCGGACAGGTCAAAGTTCTGTACGCCCATCGCACGCAGGCTAGGATCAACCCGCGGCTCGGAGCCGTACTCAAACTGGCCAATCTTGCTGAAGCAAGCATCATTGAAGTAATGAGTCAGCTTGCCCTTCGGCGAGCCCTGTAGCGTGGGATTACAACCAAATACCCGGTTCGGACGGCTGACACCTGCCGGCAAACCAGGCCCTGCGTTTCCAGCAGCGAAGTTCGTTTCCAGTTGGTTCGCGCTGGAGTATTGGAATGCAACGGGAAGACCCGACTGCGCCGTCATAATGCCATTCAGCGTCCAGCCACCGACGACCCGATCTACAAACCCATTCACATTGCCGAGCATGCGATGCCCGCGGCCAAAAGGAATGCCGAGGGTATAACTGATGACCGCGCGATCCGGAATATCGAAGCTCGACTTGGAGTACTCCAGGCCAAGGTTATTGTTGTCCTGAACACCTGAAGCTCCGCCAACACCAAACCGGCTTCCCTCTAAGTATCCGGTCAACGTATCAGCCGTACCTTCAAGGTGTGCATGCGTGTAGGAGATCAGCAATACGCCCGCAGACTTGAAGCGCTGTTGAACCCGCATCTGAAATGCCTCATACGACGAATCTGCGATGGTGGGCGCATCTTCCGTCGCGTACAGGAATTGCGGGAACGGCTTCAACAGATAACCCTGTGCAATCGTTGCCTGGCCAAGTAGACCCGCGCTTGCCGGAATGACTCCGTAGAACGGATTTGCAACCTTCGTCAGCAACGCAGAGCCCATTGAGTTGTACTGGTTGGGAAGCTGATTGTGGTTTACCGAGTACAGCGGCAGGTTCGTGCCATGCGACCCAACATACCCCATATCAATGACCAGCCCCTGACCGAACTGGCGTTGAATCCCGAAGTTCCACTGACTGGAGTACGGATAGCTCGACTTTGCAAGCGGCGACTGGATACCCTGCCCAATCAGAGCATCAATAGCAGCCTGATTGTGACCCGGCGCTTGCAACAGACCGCTCGGGAACGGGTTGCTCAGAGTCGTCGCAAGATTCGGATTAAGTCCACCGTCCAGCGATGCAGTCATCGTAGTCGTAGCACTGTTCGGAGGATTGTTGTACGGCCCAAGGCTGAACGCCACGGTGTTCGGAAGATAAGAAATTCCGAAGCCGCCACGAACTACCCACTTATCATTCGGGCTGTACGCAAAACCAACACGTGGCGAAAATAACGTCCAGTGCAGGTCCTGCCAGTTACGGCTGGCACGACGAGTCGAGTCGTCCAGATCCAGGCCACCAACAATCGTGCGACCAGCAGCTGCCGATAATGCAGGCTGAGCCAGGTTCAGGTCGAGCGTAGTCAAGCTGCCATTCCGCTCGTGGAATGAACCAGGCTGCTCCCAGCGGACACCCGCGTTGATCGTCAGCTTCTTGGTGAAGCGGAACGAGTCTGCCGCGAATACGCCCGAGTAATACATAGTGCCCAACGAAGGCTTCGGCTCCTGCGCGCTACCAGCTGAAGGATAACCCAACATGAAGCTGGCAAAGCTGTAACCACCCGAACCGCCAGTAGCCGAAGCCGTATAACCGCTATCAAAGGTAAACGTAGCCCCCGGGCTGTTGGTCTGCACATAGCCCCACTCGATCCGGCGTGACTCACCACCGAACTGAATGCTATGCCGTCCCACCGTCCACGTCAGATTGCTGGACGCGGTGTATGCATTGTCGGTATCGATAATCGTCGCGCCAGTGCTGAAGTTGTTAAAGCCGGTAATGTTTGGTTGCGGTAGTTGCGGATACCGGATCTGGCTCTGATAGCTCGCCCAGTTACCGCCCAGGCTACCTTCGTTGAAGTCGCAGCAGAGGAATGGAATGGACTGGTTGTGAAAGCGCAGGAATGAGACGCGCCCCTGTCCAACGAGGTTGGGAGTCAGTACAAAAGAATCACCGAGTACAGCCTGATCCGTTGCGAAGGTCGCATTGTTTCCAATTTTATTCAAAAGATTCGACGAACCTGACTTATTCTTATGCCAGTTCGTAAAGCGAGCAAACAACTGATTCTTCTGGCTCAACTGATGGTCGAATCGTGCTGTGTACTGGTTGTAAACAGTTGTCCTCGGAATATTAGCAACAAAATTATTCACAATCGCCGTCGGATTTGTCGGCGAGGGAAACAGAAGCTTCGCCAAAGTGCCAGCGGTCGAGTTTAGACGGGCTGTAGGAATTTGATTGCCTACAAACTTAATACGGTTGCCCAGTGCATCCTTGTTGATCGGATCATAGAGCTGCTGCGTGATCTGCGAGAAGTCACCATTGATCATCTGGGCTGTCGGAACGGTAGTCGTGTTAGGAATCGCCTGACGCAGGCTAAACTGCTCCCAACTCGTAAAGAAAAACGTGTGGTTACGGATGATCGGGCCGCCAACTGCAGCGCCAAACTGATGCTGGGTAAACACCGGACGAGTAAGTCCATTCCGATTATTAAAGAACAGGTTTGCGTTCAAAGCAGCATTGCGATAATACTCATACGCGGTCCCGTGGAAGTTGTTGGTCCCCGACTTGGTCGCCATGTTGATGACGCCGCCGGCATACCGGCCAAACTCAGGTGAGACGTTGTTGGTCGCAACCTGGAACTCCTGAATCACATCCTGCGTAGGTACCAAAGACGTGCTGTTCGTATAGCTGATGTTGATTGGCGCACCATCAATAAAGGTCTGGCTCTGGTTCGCCGCGCCACCACCAATCTGGTAATTGCCCCAGCCATTCACGTTGAGCGTTGAAGCATTGCCAGATGTATTGCCCTGCGGCACAACACCCGGAACCAGCGAAACAAGGTTCAGTACATTGCGACCATTCAGCGGCAAATTCTCAATCTGCTTCGAGCCGACCTCGTAGTTCAACGACGAAGTCTGCGTACTCAGAAGCGGACTTTCCGTCGTCACCTCAACTGTCTCCGACACGCCGCCAAGTTGCATCGCAGCATCAATTCGAGTCGCATTGTTAACAGTCACTTCGATGTTTGAGCGCACCATCTGCTTGAAGCCCGCGCCCTCTACCGTCACCTTGTACATACCAGGCAGCAACTGCAAAAATTGATAGTCGCCAGTTCCGCCTGACTTGCCCGCCTTGGACTCTCCCGTGCCGATGTTTACGACTGTTACAGTGGCGTCCGGCACCACAGCGCCCAGGCTATCCGTGACTGTTCCCACGATCGAACCGCTAGCCTGCGCCCATACATTTCCGCTAGCTGCCAGCACTACCACAAGCACAAGCAGTGCCCTTATACCGACCATCAATCGTTTCATATACAGCCTCCAAGTTTTCCTGAACCGACTTCTCACTTCTCTTGAACTGTCCTTTTTCCAAACGGTCGTTCCGTTGCTAACGCTCACAAGTGCGAACTGGAATGGAACCGTCATCCTCATCCTGCGAATCATCAAAGCCCTAGCCAAACGACTTCGCTTTGAGATTCCGCCCGAATATTCACAGCTACCTGTCTAACAGGTTAGGTTGAGTCCTTTCGGATTACACGACCGTCTGTGAGTTTCACCACACAATTCTTTCCCACGACTATCGCTTCAACTTACTCAGTGAAACTAAGGGGTAGCGGTGGCTGCGCCCAGAACGGAATAGCTGTACCTGTAACTCCAGGTCATGTCCTTGCCAGGGTCTGCTTGAACATCAATAAACGGTTCCACCGCAATCACGCTGCGAATCGACCACACAGAGGCATTAGTGAGCGGTCGATCCCCAGTGATAATCAATTGAAGTTTTGCCAATTTATTGACAATCGTAAACTGATAATCCTTCGGATCGGACGAGAAGCCCTGCAGGCCGAAGGTGACCCGGTCCTGACCCTGCAGATCCGCAATGTAGGTGGCTGTTGAGCTATCAATCGTTGCGAACTTCAGATCTGGCGGTCGGGTCGACGCAATCTTGTAAGGCACTGTAACGGAATACGCAGAGCCAACCCCAAGGCCGTCGATCGTCAAAAAATTATGATCATAGAGCTTGGCAGCAAGCGGAAGCTTTCCAACATTTCTTAGTCGGTGGTCAATGACAAGATCGCTCGAATCACCAACCAGACGAACAGTCTTCGAGTAGATATAACCGTAGTCGCTACTCGTATTGCCGAGAACCTGTTCGAAACTAACTGACGTGGACGTCTTCTTGACCGTCCACCTACCCCCATCCACCAGCTCAAAGTGTTTCGCAAAGGCATAGGGCGTGTCGTCGATCTTCCGGAGCAGACCTACTCCAATTTTTAGAAATGTCTCCCCCGGCTTGGCCTTGTCATAGCCAATTGGAGTCTGGAATTCCTCTACTGGCCCAGTCATCGCACTATTCGTTCCCGCAACGATCGCGTCATCCTTGTAGATAAAATCGCGTACTTCACCATCCGTTGATGCGAACCACGGTCGATACAAGTGGTGCCCGGCGAATTCCATATCCGCGATCACACCGGACCAATCAAACCGAACCCCCTTATAAAACCCGTTCTTCGC
>JAYVZU010000237.1:0-1769 GCA_043783075.1 Rhodanobacteraceae bacterium | reverse complement strand
CCACCCGCCAGAGGCGAATTCCAGCTGCGTCGTGCCGAGGCGGTCGCCAACGAGGGCGGGCCTGACAATCGGAATTAGGTATGACGTCCCCTTCCGTTCCGCATCGACCGCACCAACGCCATGCGGATTCTCACCGCCCTCCACCGCTTCGCCGAGACCGGCGAGGGCGATATCAAGAAGCTCCAGGGCGACTCCGAAGAGCTTCGCCTCCGCGTCGGAGACTACCGCGTCCGCTTCACCGAAGAGCCCCACGACACCCTCGTCATCCATTCCGTCCGCCACCGCTCCGAAGCCTACCGCTAACCTCGAACGCTCATCGCACAAGCCCGGACAGCGTCCGGGCTTTGTACGTTCTGCGTTCGATCTCCGTTCGGATTCGCCCTGGTCGCGGCCTCTGCTAAGCCGTCAGGCTTAGGGATGGTGTCTACCTCGCACCGCCCGCTGCTGGCCCCGCCCATGCCGCTCGATGGCTCCGCAGTCGCACTCCGGTTCTCTTGAGAACGGAGGAGCAGACATGCTCCTCATGACCAGCAACACCCGCAGCGGATGCGTCGGTCAGGGCCGCGCGTCCTTCAGCGCGCCGCGCAGCGGTCGGAGCGCAGCGGTCGGAGCGCAGCGCAGAGCCTTGACGGACGACGGAGCGGAGGGTATTCGGCCACGAACGCTCAAGAGCCTTTGTTTTGTGATGGTTCCCCGAGAGGAACTTCAAGGTTGCTGCACAGGAACCTGCTCGGGCCGCTTTTTGCCTAAGCCGCTCATTCGATGATGGTTCCCGCAGAGGAACTTCAGGTTCCTCTACAGCTCCCATTCTGGGGTGACGTGTCACCCTCAACCCGATGCCGCAGGCAGCGTTGTTTTTGCTCTCAGTCGGTACGGCTCTCGATGGAGACCCCAGACGCAGCAAGACCGCCTCCGGAGAGACGGCCTACGGGCATCGCGGCAAGGCATGGCTACTTCTTGCGGTACTCATCGAGGCGGCTGCGGAGCACAGGTGGGAGATCGGAATGCGCCCCGGATTTCTGGAGCGCACTTAGAAAAGCCTGTTTTCCTCCGAACGCCTTAGTGAACCGTTCCAAGGCGTCCGATGCCAGTCTCTCTAAGATCGTCTCCGCTTGACGGGAGCGAACCGCATAATGGCATGTGCCGTATTTGTCACAGACCCTCGGCGCACCGTGTCCCGGAAGCCCCTCCGGGATGGTTTCCGGAAGGTTGGCTTTTCCGGCGGTATCGAACACGCCCGACATTGTCCACGCCGCGTCATCGATGGTGCATTTTGCCCCTCGGATCGCCACCGCCACACCGTCCTCATCCGGCGAGATACTTCCTTGGCCCGGCCCGTCAGGATGGTTCACTATAAAACCAGACACGATGAAGTACTTCGTGTCCCCGCTGCTGGACTCCGCATAGACCCATAGCTTCCGCCCTCGCAGGTCTTTACATGACTCACTGATGACCGCCGGAGCCAGCTCGAAATGAACCTGCTGCGGATCGTAGCCGATAGCGAACAGCGGGTCGAACATAGGATGTTTGGCCTGCGCCGACGCCATTATGCTTCCCGCTAAAACAAGGCCGGTGACCAAAACGCAACGTAACTTCATGTGACCTTCTCCCATTCCTGCAAGCTCCACTCATTGACCTTGCCGATAGATTCTGAAATTTAGATCGGATGGTCCTAGGCAGTATCGACATATAGACTTTGCGGCGGCCGTTGGATTTGATGTTCTGTCTACATGACCGTTAGTCGCTATGAGTTGAGTGATGTGCAGTGG
>JAYVZU010000236.1:0-1770 GCA_043783075.1 Rhodanobacteraceae bacterium | reverse complement strand
GAAGCTGTTTCGCAACCTCGCGCACCTGCTTCTCCGGCGCTCCCTCGACCGCAAGGGGCTGAATGACGAACTCCGTCAGCCAGTTGCCGATGCGCGCTGCCACCGCCATCGCGATCTCATCCTTCCCGCCCGGGTATCGATAGTAAACGCTCGCCTTTTCGAGGCCCGTCGCCGCCGCAATCTGGCTCAGGCTGGTGCCGGCAAACCCCTGCTCCAGAAACAGCGCCGCCGTCTTGTCCAGAAACTCTGTCTCTCCAACCGTCGAATGTGCCATCGTTTTTTCATCCTCCCTACACCGTTAGAGTATCGATAACGAACGATCGGTATAAAAAAATCGTGCCGAGATAAAACTATCTGCAACTTTACCGAACAGTCGGTATCTTATCGAGTGTGACACCAAGCGGCTTACCGCCGCCACTCTCAAGGAGAAACGCCATGACCGCCACCACCTACGGAACCATCAACGTCAACGGACTCAATATCGCCTACCGCGAAGCCGGCAACGCCGCCAACCCCAAGCTCGTTCTGCTCCACGGCTTCCCTGCGTCCTCGCACCAGTACCGCGACCTGATCGCCAAGCTCGCCGGGCAGTTCCACATCATCGCGCCTGATTACCAAGGCTTCGGCAACAGCGACCGCCCCGACCCCACCACCTACGCCTACACCTTCGACGGCATCGCCGACACCATCGAGGAGTTCCTCAAGCTCAAGGGTTTCGACCATTACGGCCTCTTCGTTCAGGACTACGGCGGCCCCATCGGCATGCGCATCGTCGGCCGCAACCCCAGCGCACTCGATTGGCTGATCATCCAGAACTCCAACGCCTATGAGGTTGGCTTCACCGCCGCATGGGATGGCTTCCGCAACCAGCTCTGGAAGGGCCGCACGCCCGAGACCGAAGCGCCGCTCGCCGCCTTCCTCGAGCATGACGCCATCAAATACATCTACCTCGCCGGAGCAGGTAAGCCAGAGCTCGTCAGCCCAGACAACTGGGAGCTCGACTCCGCGCAGATGGAGCGCCCGGGTTCCATGAAGCTCAACATGGACCTCTTCTACGACTATCGGACGAACGTGCCGCTGTACCCCGAGTGGCAGAAGTTCCTGCGCGATCGCCAGCCGAAGACCATCATCTTCTGGGGCCAGGGCGACATCTTCTTCACCCCGGAGGGCGGCGAAGCCTTCCTCGCCGACCTGCCGAACGCGGAGATGCATCGCCTGACCGCTGGCCACTTCGCCGTCGAAGATCACCTCGACGAAGTCGCGGCCAATATCTCGCGCTTCTACACGGAGAAGGTCGCGCGCTAAGGCGTAGTCGACGAAGGTTGACCGTCCTAAATGAAGCAGATTCCTACGGAATGACAACGTATTGTTGTCATCCCGCAGGGATCTGCTTTTTCCTTGGCCGCTAATTCGCCTTCAACACACTCTGCAGCTGTACCAAGTGGTTGTTATCGTGACCTGCCATGGTTTCGACGACGGTCTGGAAGGTCATCGTGCCGCGTTCCGGATGCGTCATCTCGCGTTGCCAATCGGCCTCGCTCAACCCGCCAATGAGCTTCACGTTCCAGCCCCGCGCCGCCCGAAACATCTCCAGTGCCGACGCCATATCGTACGACGCATAGCGTTTCGCCCATTCATCCTGGTCAAACGGCTGGATCACCGGACTTGGCATCGCCAACGTCTGGCGTAGCCGGAAGGAAAACACCAGTTCGCAGTCCGCCAGATGAGCTACGATCTCGCGCGGGCTCCACTTAGCAGCTGCGATCGGAG
>JAYVZU010000235.1:0-5443 GCA_043783075.1 Rhodanobacteraceae bacterium | reverse complement strand
TGGACGAGGCGAAGTCGATCAATCCGGAGCAGCAGAAGTTGTGGCTGGCGTATGGGACTCTGGAGACCGCGTTGGGTGCAGCGACGGCGGCGTTTGCGGATTTTGAGCGGGAGTTGGCGCTGCATCCTGGCACTTCGGCGGTGTATGGGCCGATGGCTGGCTTACAGATTCACCGGGGGCAGACGAAGGAGGCGGAGGCGACTCTGCATAAGTGGGAGACGCTGGATGAGCGGAACCCGGTTCCGGCGAAGATGTTGGCCCAGTTGCTGATGAACGACGGCGATTATTTCGGAGCTGCGGCTGAGGCAAAGGCGGCTATCGGGTCGACCCCGGAGGGGGAAGATAAGGATCAGCAGCTGCGTTATCTTCTGGGGCAGGCGCAGTTGAAGGCCGGGATGAAGGAATCTGGCCGGAAGACCTTGGTCGACCTGCTGGCGGAGACCGACGATGCGGGGATGATGAATAACGCTGCGTATGCATTGGCCGATGCAGGTGTGGAGTATCCGCTGGCCGAGAAGATTACGCGAGCGGCTTTGGGGAAGATGGAGGTGGAGAGTCAGGCGTGGACTCTGGATGAGCGGCCACAGACGTTGAAGGCGAAGACAGAAACGATTGAGGCGACGTGGGATACGTTGGGATGGATTTTGTATCGCGAAGGCAAGAAAGAGGAGGGCGCGCAGTATATTCGGGCGGCCTGGCTGAATCGACAGACGGCGGAGGTGGGGGAGCACCTTGGGGACATTGCTCTGGCGAAGGGCGATAAGTCGGCGGCGCTGCTGGACTACGAGATGGCGCTATCGACGTTTGGCGGACGGGCGGTTCTGGTAACGCTGCAGTCGAAGGAGATCCAGACACCGACGAACTTTGCACAACAGCGCAGCGTCCTCGAAAAGGAGATTACCGACAAGGCGGATGAATTGAAGAAGGCGGGGACGAAGTCTACCGTGCAGCAGGGAGGAGTCTCGTTGCAGAAGTTGAGGACACTTCAGCTGGGCCCGGCAAATGGGTTGAATGGCACGGCCGAATACCGGTTGCTGTTGGGTGCAGAGAAGATTCAGCGCGTCGGAGCGACTGGCGAGAAGACGCTACCAGATGGCGACAAGCGTCTATTGCAGGCGGATTTTAAGGGGTGGGTACCGGAGGGGTCGAAGGCCGCGCTGGTGAAGGTGGTGCTGCTGAACTGCCACTCGGGGACTTGCGATTTGGTGATTGAGCCTTAGTTGGGGAGGGGTAAAGACAACAGCAGGTCCTCCCGCTTTGCGGAAGGATGACAAGTGGTGGTGGGGTTACTCGGTGGGCTTGGGGGTGGTGAGCCAGCCTAGGGCTTGCTGGAGGTAGGGTTTCAGATTTTTGCGCTCTACGATGGCGTCGAGGAAGCCGTGTTCGAGGAGGAACTCGCTGCGCTGGAAGCCCTCGGGGAGCTTTTGGCGGATGGTCTGCTCGATGACACGGGGTCCGGCGAAGCCGATGAGGGCTCCGGGTTCGGCGATGTTGAGGTCTCCGAGCATGGCGAAGCTGGCGGTGACGCCGCCAGTGGTCGGATCAGTCATGAGCGAGATGTAGGGGATGCCGAGCGAGGCCAGGCGGGCTAGCGCGGTGGAGACCTTGGCGAGTTGCATCAGGCTGGCGATGCCCTCCATCATGCGAGCTCCGCCGGAGGCCGAGACGATGATGAGCGGGGCGCGGGTTTCGATGGCGCGGTCTACGGCGCGGGCGATGGTTTCGCCTACTACGGCTCCCATCGACCCGCCGATGAAGGCGTATTCCATGACCGAAATGACGACCGGGTGCGGACCGATGTGGCCGGTGGCGTTGATGATGGCGTCGAAGAGGCCGGTCTTCTTCTGGGCCTCGGCTAGGCGTTTTTTGTAGGGTTTCAGGTCGGTGAACTGGAGTGGATCGGTGGAATAGAGCTTCAGGTCGACGAGTTCGTAGCCGGGTTCGAGGAGGTTTTCGATGCGGGTGCGGGCGTCGAAGCGGAAGTGGCGACCGCATTTGGGGCAGACGTGGAGGTTTTCTTCGAGTTGCTGCTTGAAGATTGCGGTGCCACAGTTGCCGCACTTGGTCCAAAGGCCTTCTGTGCGCACGGTCTTGGAGGCATCAATGCGGATGCCACTGTCTTCACGTTTGAACCAGCTCATGGTGCGGGAACCCTCAATACTGTAGTCATTGTATAAGGCTGGCGGGGTGGCGCGTTGGTCTGACCCAAACGATGCATATTTGAAACAAAGTTTCTATTGACACCAGCAGGTCCGACCACATAGGGTTTCGTAGTTCCCTAAATCGCCGTAAGTCGGTGCACGTGGGCCGGAGGAATTATGAACGTTAAGACATTTGCTTCCTGCGGTATGCGCGGAGCCACAGCACTACTTTGTACCGCACTGACGCTGCCCGCAGTTGGGCTGGTGCTGATGCTTGGATCGACCACTTCTGTTGCAATGGCGCAGACGGGCGGCGAGGCCGGTATCCAGGGAACGGTTACCGATCCGACGGGTGCGTCGATTCCCCACGCTACTGTTACCGCAACGGAGAACGCTACGGGCAACAAATCGGTCCGCGAGACGACGGGCGATGGACTGTATACCATCTCACCGATTCTGCCGGGTGTCTATACGGTTTCGGTGAAGGCGCCGGGATTTCAGGGGTATGTCCAGAAGAATTTTGCGATCAACGCGTTGGTGCTGACGGGTCTGAACGTAAAGCTGACGGTTGGTGCGGAGACGTCGTCGATCACGGTGAACGAGGCTCCGCCGGCATTGGAGACGACGAACGCGACGCTTGGGCTGACGATCGACAAGGATACCTATGTCGAACTGCCCCTGCTGATGAACAACGCGCAACGCGATCCGACGGCGTTTGCGGCTCTGGCTCCGGGTTCGCAGGGCGGCGCTCGCGTGCCGATCGTGGGCGGAACGGGCAACTATCTTGGCCAGCTTTATCTGGACGGCCTGCCGGCACAGACGATCAACCAGCAGGGCGACAACCGTGTGGTGTCGGAGACTTTGAGCGTCGATGCGGTCGACCAGTTTCAGGTGGTGACGAGCGCGCCTCCGGCGGAGTATTCGGGTGCCGGTTCTTCGAACTACTCGATGAAATCGGGTGGCCAGAAGTACCACGGACAGATTTCGGACTTTGTCCGGAACACGGCGTTCGATGCCTGGAGCTTTACAGTGAAGGCGCAGACGATCAAAGACGCATCTGGCAACGTGCTGCCGGCGCCGAAGCCGATCGATCACCAGAACGAGTTTTCGGTTTCGTTTGGCGGCCACGTTCCGTTTATCGAGAATCTCTATTTCTTTGTGGCGTATGACAAGTTCCACAGCAGGACTGCGGCAAACCCGGTTGCGTACAACATTCCCAGTTTGCTGGAGCGGGCTGGCGACTTTACCGAACTGAACTGCGCGGTTGGTTCGACTGGCTGCTTTGGATCAGGCTTCTCCGGTACGTCCGCGGCGACTAACCCTGCCTTTCTGTACGACCCCACGACGACTTCGTGTGTGGGTTCTACCTGCACGCGGCAACCATTTCAAGGCTTGAAGAACGGCGTTCCGACAAACAACGTAATTCCGACCAGCTATCTTTCGCCGATTACGCAGAAGATGCAGTCGTTCCTTCCGGCGCCATCCAACAATGCTTCGCTTTCCTCCAACTACACCTCCGGTTCGCCGGGCGGATTCGATAACAACCTGATCGACTACCGCGTGGACTACGATCTAAGCTCAAGGCAGCGCATCTCCACCATAGGCGCGATCGGCAACGTGGTTTACCTGAACAACTTCCAGGCCCCATTCCTTCCGTTGCCCTACGTTGGCGGAACCTACGCCGATATTCATCCGAAGGTGTTCGACGTGGAAGATGCGTACACGATCAACAACTCGATGGTGAACCAGCTGAAGTTCGGCTTTGTCCGCTTCATCCAGCCACAGCACAATCCCACGGATGGCATCGCGCAGTACTCCCCTGGGACGATGGGAATTACGAACCTTCCTTCGGGCGGTCAGGCTACTACTACCTTTCCAGGCGTGAGCTTTGGAACGACCGCGAAATTCGGCACGGCGTTGCAGACCTGGACGACTAACAGCCCTGCGGCTTCTACGCAGACCGTGGTTCCAAACAACTACACGATTGTCGACAACTTCCAGTGGGTGAAGGGCAAGCATGCTCTGACCCTCGGCATTTCGATGCAGCGCGAGGAGATCACTTCAGCCGCGCCAGTAGGTCCCACCGGGCTGCTGAGCCTTTCGTTCAACGGCTTCGACACGGCAAACTTTACTGGCACAGGGCTTTCAACGGCTTCGACCGGCTACTCGTATGCGAGCTACCTGCTGGGTGCCGTTGGCGGAACCCCGACTCTCGGAATTCAGCCAGTCAGCGAATTGGGTGGACGTTACATGCCGATCTCGCCTTACGTGGAAGATACCTGGAAGGTGAGCTCCAAGCTGACCGTGGATGCAGGTCTGCGCTGGGACTACCTTCCCCCATTCCATGAGGCGAAGGATCGCTGGAGCTTCCTGAATGCGACCCAGACGAATGCCGCTACCGGAACACCCGGCGACCTTCAATTTGCCGGCAACTACGGCGGAGCGAACGTGAGCTGCGGCTGCCGGACCCCTGTCCATACGTATTGGAAAAACTGGGGACCGCGTGTCGGCGTCACGTTTGCTGCTGACTCCAAGACGGTCTTCCGGGTTGGCATCGGTCACGTGTTTTCGCAGGCAGGCGGAGTTGGCGGACGTGGCGGCAACGCAGGCGGTTCTGGTCAGCTTGGCTTCAACACGACGGCAACCGGACCGGCAGAATCGACGACCGGCGCAAGCTCGGCACCGTCGTACTACCTGAACAACAGCCCAGCCTTTACAGCCGCTGGAATTGCAAACACGGCATTGTTCGGTACGGGCTACAACTATCCGACTGCGCCTGCATTGGGTCCGGCCTCGCAGATTCTCAATTCTGGTAATTACCTGAACGCAGCAGGAGCATTCGTGACGGCAGGTGCCGTAACCTATGCTGATCCTTATGTTTCCGGCCGCGCCCCAAACTTCACGTTCTATAACGCTGGTGTACAGCGGGCGTTGACCAGCAACCTGACGCTGGCCATCAACTATGTTGGAAACCAGAGCCATCACCTTATCAACTCCACCAATGCGGGAAGTGGTAATGCTCGCGGGTACTGGACCAATCAACTCGATCCGAAGTACCTGGCGGCTTTTGGAGGTGCGACGGACACTACGGGCAAGCTCCCGTTGCTGACCGCCCCGGCAACTGCCGCGAACGTTGCAAAGGCACAGACGATTCTGGCTGGCGTCAATATTCCTGTCTGGTACCAGAACGCTGCTGCTGTGAAGACGACCGCGACGCTTGCTCAGGGTCTTGTGGCTTTCCCGCAGTACAGCGGCGTCTCTGATATCTGGGGCACGAATGTCGGCAATTTCAGCTATAACTC
>JAYVZU010000234.1:0-1772 GCA_043783075.1 Rhodanobacteraceae bacterium | reverse complement strand
GTGTCTACTTCAACGTACGCGGAAGCAGAACGTCCGCGACCAGGAAGCAAAACAGGAGTCCCACATGAAATTCTTCAAAGTCGTCCTCTCGGCGTCTCTCATCCTTGCCCCCGCCGCACTCCTCGCCCAGACCGCCAAGCCTCCCGCAACCGGCCAGACCATCCAGGAGCGCAAGACCGACCAGCAGGAGCGCATCGCCAAGGGCGTCACCAGCGGCCAACTCACTGCCGCAGAGACCACCCACCTCGAGAATCAGGAAGCCGCCATCAACAACGAAGAAAAGGCCATGAAGGCTCAGGACAACGGGCACCTCACCGCCGCAGACAAGGCCCTCCTCACCAAGCAGCAGAATCAGGAGTCCAAACGCATCTATCGCGCCAAGCACAACGCAAAGAAGCGCCCCTAAACAAATCCCTCTCCAAGACCCAACGAAGGCCACCCAATATCTCTGGGTGGCCTTCGCTGTGAGCTTACAGCTGATAGCTCTCAAAAATTGCTTTTCGCCCTACTTCATCTCCAGCAGCGCCGCCATTGTCTCAATTCCATCCCACAGATTCTTCAGCCGCAGATTCTCATTCGCTGCATGCTGATTGTCGTCGTGGTTCGCAATCGGCACTGAGATCGTCGGCGAACCCGAGGCCCGTTCCATCGCATCCAGCGGCACCGTTCCGCCTGACGTCGGCAGCAGAATCGTCCTGCCTCTCGCGCTCTCAACTGTCTGAATTACTTCCGCCGCAATCGGCAGATCCATGGGTGTGCGCGACGCATTCTCGCCCTCTTTCAACTCCACCAGAGCCACCTTCGCATGGCTCAACCGCTCCTCGCGAGTAGGCTCGGCGGCAGTCACAAAATACCCCTGCGACTTGATGTAATCCCGCACCCGCTCCTGCTGCACCGTCGCGTCGATCCCAACCACCAGCCGCAGATCCAAATTCGCCATCGCGGTCGCCACAATCGTGTTCGTCGCGTGGCTCCCCGTCTGCCCGGCGGCAATCCCCGCAATCTCCAGCGAAGGCTCGTTGATCAACTCCAGCAGCGGCTTTCCGCCACCCATTGTCGCGCCAATCCCGAACTCTTTCTTCAGCATCTCGTCGTTACGTGGGGCAGTCTTCAAAGCCGCCAACTCGCGCGCTCCAAGTGGTTTGATCCCATCGTAGAAGTGGGGAATTGTCACATGACCTGTAGCGTCTTTCATCCCCGCCAATAGCTGCGCCATCATCATCGCCGGGTTCGGAGCCCAGTTCCCATAGTGTCCGCTATGCAGCCCGCGATCAGGCCCATACACCGTGATCTGTACGTGCGCATCTCCCCGCGCACCAAACGTCAGCAACTGCTGCCGCGTTTGGTCCACAGGACCATCGCAAACCAGCCAAACATCCCCGCCGATGATGTCCTTATGAGCCGACAAAATCTGCTCCAGGTGCAGCGACCCGTTTTCCTCCTCACCCTCCCAAATAAATCGTATGTTGGACTTCAGCGGCATCTTCGCCGCCTGCAACGCGCTCAACGCCGTAAGCTGCGCGAAGATCGTAGCCTTATCATCCCCGGTCCCGCGTCCATACACCCTCTGCTCCGCGTCAACCGTCTTTACTTCGGGGTTGAACGGCGCGCCATTCGTCCACTCCGATGCCGTAACCGGCTGCCCGTCGTAGTGCGCGTAAAAGACAAACGTATGCGTCGCCCCCGGCGTCCTGATCTCCCCGTACACCACCGGAGGAGTCGCCGCAGGCAGTCCCGGAGCGGTCAAGAGCTGCGTCGCCACGCCACGCTGC
>JAYVZU010000233.1:0-5465 GCA_043783075.1 Rhodanobacteraceae bacterium | reverse complement strand
TCAACGCAAACTGGAAGCGTGGTGTATCGCTGGACCGCGACGACCCACCCTTCGTCGCAAAGGTACTCACCTGCTTGCCGTCGAGGAAGATAGTGAACTTCTCGACGTCGCCACACGGATAGCAGTGGGCGAGACGCATCTCGAAGTCATACGTCCCGGCTGCGGGAGCCGTAATCGTGCCCGTCCAACGTACCGCAAACCTCTCTGCGGGGACGCCAGCAACGGGACTCGCAGAGTTCCAGTCGAAGTCAATCTGCTTATCGATGCGCGTAGCAACAGGCGCGCCGTCGAAGTTATCGCTGGCAAAGTACTCGCCCTTCAGCCCCAACTCGGTTGCGCCAACGGCGGGGTGCAGCAGCGAGCGCGGAACGGGCAGAGTTCCGCCATCCGCATAGGGCGAACCCTGCGCGTACAGCACCTTCGCTCCACGGAATGTCGCAGCAATCGCATCGAGCGGAAAGACCTCTTCGCGCGGAACGGCGTTGTAGTTGCCCTCCAGCGCAGACAGGGCAACAGCGTTCGGCCCAATCACCGCGATGGTCTTCACTCCGGCCTTCAACGGTAGAGTGGTCTTGTCATTTTTCAGTAGAACCATCGCCTTATTGGCAGTCTCAAGTGCCAGCGCGTGGTGTGCCGCCGAGTTCACCTCAGAGAAAGGAATCGCGGCATAGGGATTCATGCTGTCGGGATCGAACAGACCTAGCTTCATGCGTGCCGTGAAGAGCCGCTTCAGCGTCACATCAAGCTCCGCTTCCTTCAGGACGCCTTTCTTGATTGCATCTCCCGCAGCGAGATAGGTTGACCCACAGTTCGTGTCGGTGCCCATCTGAATGCCGGTCGCTACTGCCGATTCCTTGTCCGGCGATGTGTGGTGAGCGGAGGCAACAAAGAAGTCGTCGATGGCACCGCAGTCTGAAGTAACGAAGCCCTTGAAGCCCCAGTCCTTGCGCAGAATGTCTTCGAGCAGCAACTTGCTTCCACAAGCCGGAGAGCCGTCAACGCGGTTATAGGCGCACATGATTGAGTCCGCTTTGGCTTCCATGATCGTCGCCCGAAACGCCGGGAGATACGTATCCCAAAAGTCATGCGGCGAGGGCTGAACATCGAAGCGATGCCGGTCAGACTCCGGGCCGCTGTGTACTGCAAAGTGCTTCGGCGTTGCGATCACCTTGTAGTACTTCGGATTCGTACCCTGAAGTCCCTTGACGAAGTTCACGCCCAGGCGGCTGGTCAGGTAAGGGTCTTCGCCGTAGGTCTCCTGGCCGCGTCCCCAGCGGGGATCGCGAAATATATTGATGTTCGGCGACCAGATCGTCAGCCCGTAATAAATGGAGTGGATATCATGCCGCACAGCTTCGTTAAACTTCGCGCGTGCCTCGGTTGAGATCGTCTCTCCAACCTTCCCTATCAGGTCGGCGTCCCAAGTGGCGGCCATGCCGATTGCCTGCGGAAACATCGTCGCGTACCCCGAGCGCGCAACGCCATGCAGACCCTCATTCCACCAGTCGTATGCCGGCACGTTCAAGCGCGGAATTGCCGCCGAAGTGTTGATCGTCTGTGTGACCTTCTCATCCAGCTTCATCCGCGAGACCAGGTCCTCGACACGCTGCTCAATGGGCAGGCTCGAGTCGGTGTAAGGCAGCGGCTTGGAAGCTTGCGCAACCAGCATGGCGGGAACGCAAAGGAGTCCTACAGAACAGACGATTCTGGCGAGTGAACGCATAATAACCAACAGCCTCCGAACAGATCGGTGAATCGAAGACATCGAGCGAAGTTCTGCTTCGTTCCAATTCATCCGTGACGCGAACTTTATTAGCTTCCAGCTACCCGTGTCAAGGCAGGGAAGTTTGGGTCTATGAATCGAATTAGTGAAGCGATTTAGTGGAAGGGTATAACCACTATTCGATAGCGATTGGATTGCCACTCGACCGCATTAAGTTGTCGCTGCAAAGTATATCTGATGTTTCGGCATCACAGCTTGGCTCCGAGACCCTCAGAATCGCTAAACTCCGCAGCTCTTTCTACTGTTTTGGCAGTTGCGTGTAAAGCATGGAGAAGCCATTCCACGCGATCTGAACACCGATGCTCAAGACGATGAAAGCCATCACCCGCAGAATCCCATGAACGGTCGACGGCGAGATCGCCCGCGTAATCCGAGGAGCATACGCGTAACAGAAGTAGACGGCGATGCTCAGGGCCACAATCGCAAGATACATGCCGACGTGGCTAAGAATGTTATCCAGCAGCTCAGGACGAGATGCGTGGGCACTCAAAGTCAGCACGACAACGAGCGTCCCCGGACCCGAGGTCACGGGAAAGGTGAACGGATAAAAAGTCTTCTGCTCCAGGGTTCCGCTCGGTCTGTCGAGGCAGGCATCAGCTTCATCCTGCTTCGATTGCGCCGTGGCCTGAGCATCCTTCTGGTTCAACATGCCCCAGCCGAGTGCCGCGATCACAATTCCGCCCGAGACCTGAATGATCGGAAGTGATATCCCGAAAAATTTCAGGATTGCGGAACCAAGTAGCTCGGTAATCGCGAGAAAGATGACGTTGTTGATCGCGATCTTGCGGGCGAGCGACCGATACACCTCAGGAGCAGCATCGCCCACCAGACCTACGAAAACCAGTGCAGAACCCAACGGGTTGATGAGCGGCAGCAGCGTACTGAAGGCGATCAACAGGGACGTCCAAAGCAGCAAAGGGGAGATCTCCGGGCAAGAAATGCCTGAGTCAACTATAGTCCTGCTAATTCTTCGCCAGCTTATCCATCTCCGAGGCAGCAAGTAGGAAACCGCCAACACCGTAGACGTAACTGGCAGATGGCTTGAACTTGCCGGGCTGCCCGTCGATCGGTTGAATCGACCCTAGGCGCCCATCGGCATAGATATGCGAAACGATGGCAGCCCATGACTTCTCCACGATCGGCTGGAACTTGGCGCGGTCAAGAATGCCCTGGTTCACACCCCACGCCATCGAGTAAGTAAAGAATGCCGAACCTGAAATCTCCGGCAGGTCGTAGCCGGCGGGGTCGAGCAGGCCGCTCCGCCATAGACCATCGGAACCTTGAATCGCGGCAAGCTTATCGGCCATCTCTTTGTATTGCGCAATGTACTTGCCGCGTGTGGGATAGGCCTTCGGCATCACCTGAAGCACCTTGACGAACGACCCCATGACCCAGCCATTGCCGCGCGCCCAGAAGATCGGTGCGCCGTTCTTTTCGTGCTGCGTAAAGTAGCGGTCGTCACGGAAGTAGAGGTGTTCGGCGGGGTTGTAGAGGCTCGCCGACGTCTGCCACCACTCTTTGTCCATATAGTCCAGATAGCGCATATCGCCAGTGATTACGGTCATGCGGGCCAGCACCGAAGGCGCCATATACAGGGCGTCACACCACCACCACAAAAGCTTCTTTGGATCATCCGGACGCACGACGAGTTGGTCGAGAATCCGCTTCGTATCGGTGATCCGCGCCGGGTCTCGCTTGGCCTTTGGGGTATCGAGATAGAGGTCGAGGTACGCCTTGCCCAAAGCCATGTCATCGGCATGAGGAAAACGGAGATTGAGCAGCTTCCATTCGTTCAGGACCGCGTACTTTTCAACGGCATCCCGATACCGGGGATCGCCAGTCGTCTTTGAAGCAGCGAGTAGGCCATCGTAGAGCGCGGCAAACGTCCACTGCTGGTTGAAGACTTTCTCTGCGTGAGCAAGTTGCCAATCGCCAACTTTCGCGGCGGCTTTACGAATTGCCGCATGCGTGATTGCTGCAGAGACATCTATCGCGAACGGGCCGGGATCGTCGGGCGAGTCACCGGAGGTCGCGCGGTTGACTGGCGACAGTGTCTCGGTGGCAGGTGTCTGTGCGTCAGCAAATGATGCAGTCGAGCAGGGAAGCGCCACGAACATCAGGATTATTGGAAGGCTGATCGCGCGAAGCGAATGGATCGGGGATTTCATCGGCTTGGCCTCGGGTATTGGGTACCTATTTATCGCGCAACGGCAGGAGCAACCCTTTATACCACCGATCGAACACTCGTTAGTATGGTCTGTGAACTAAAGGCGTAAGGGTTCTTGACCGACTCTTCAGCCTCCTGCGGCTCAGTGATTAGCCTGCGAAATCCGTGCCGGGATGCGTTTGCAAGGCGCACGGAGATGCTATGTTGACTCGCAGTTGGTCTGCTTCCCGACACTTGTTAACCGGTTTTCGTACCTGCCGAAAACAAAATCATTGCGCTATATTGTTCGGCTGCGGGACAAAAGTGTATGTCAGTGTTATAAAGCTACATACCGGAAATGGTCCCAGCCACGGTAGCTGGTCCGTGGTGTCAAAAAGACTTCGATCGAAGACCGGTGAGGATCGTAACGGTTATGCAGAAATTCAGCTTCAATGCAGCAGAGACTGCCTCCAACAAGACGCCACGCAAGATCAACCGCAACCTGGTCTTCAATCTCATCCGAACTCAGCAGCCGATCTCTCGAGCCGACCTGGCGCGCGCTTGTGGCCTGCGTCGCAGCACGATCTCGCTGATCGTCGAAGACCTGATTGGGAGCGGTTGGATCGTCGAAGGCTCGCTCGGCCAACTGCCGCGTGGTCGGCGCCCGACATTTCTGGAACTGAACAGCCGCCGTGCCATCATCGCGCTCGACATCCATCCCGCGCAGACCACCATTGCGGTTGCCGATCTGGCCGGCAAGATTATCGCGCAGCAGGTGATCGACGTGCCGCAGGAGGCGAACAAGGCACTTACTGCAATCGTCGCCGCAATCCGCAAGATACTTGCAGCGCACAAAGAGCGCACTTTCGATGGCATCGGCATCTGCCTGCCCGGCCGCACAGACCCACACCTGCAGAAGCTGATCTTTGCCCCAAACCTGAAGTGGCCGGTGCTGAGTCTGAAGGCGAAGATGGAGCGCGCGACTGGACTTCGGGTTGAGATGGATAATGTCGCGAACGCCTGCGCACTCTCAGAGGTTTGGTTCGGCTCAAGCGACGGCAAGCATGACCTTGTTGTGGTCAACGTGTCTGAGGGAATTGGCACAGGAATCTTTGCAAACGGCCGCTTGCTGCGAGGCGAAAGCGGAATGGCTGGTGAGTTTGGCCACGTCCAGTTACAGCCCGATGGTCCACTGTGTGGCTGCGGAAATTACGGTTGCTGGGAGATGCTGGCATCGAACCGGGCCGCAGTCCGGTACTACAACGAGATCGCTCCGGCAGTGCCGGTGACATCATTCGACCAGCTACTGAAGCTCAGCCAGAATGGTGAGAAAGCAGCGACGGAAGCTCTACAGAAGATGGCGAAACACCTGGGCGCGGGCATTCGTATGATTACTGCGGCGCTTGCCCCACGCGAGATCATTATTGTCGGCGATATTACGACCGCGTGGCACATGCTGGGCGCGACGGTGCTCGACGAGATGAAGAAGCACTCACTCTCGAAAGCTCCAATTCTGCGTCCGGCCTACGACGGCAA
>JAYVZU010000232.1:0-1780 GCA_043783075.1 Rhodanobacteraceae bacterium | reverse complement strand
CGCTCGGCCACCTTCATCCGAAACCCCGGAGCATACATCTGGATCGCGTCCAGCCGGTCCCGCATCTCCGCGGGCAGTGCCGATTCGATTCGATCCAGCGCGGCCTTTGCCCCCACAACACTCTCCGCGCCACCACGCCTGCACCAGCCGAGCTCTGAGCACCAACGCCGTCAACTCCTTCGCCGTGAACATCAGCGGCGGCAGATCGAAGTCCTTGCGCAGCGTATATCCCACACCCGGCTCACCCTCAATCGGCGCCCCGGACAAATGCAGATCCCGCACATCGCGATAGATGGTCCGCTCACAAACCTGCAGCTTCTCCGCCAGCCTCGTGGCCGTAACGACACGCCCCCGCCGCAACAGATTTACGATGCGAAAGAGGCGGTCCGCACGTCGCATAAATATCCAGTCTAGTGCTCATGGTGCGCAACGTGATTGCCTTCGGTATCGCGCACGCAGGCGATCCATCCAAACCCGCCCGGAACCTCGCGCTTACCCAGCACCAACGCGTCTTGCCCCGAGGCTTTCAGCCGTTCCACGGCCGAATCCAAACCCGAATCGCAGTTCAAATACATGAGAGCCCCGCTATCGGACGGCCGCTGAAAATCCCACTGCACTAACGCTCCGCCCACGCCCCTGATGCTGCTCGGAAAGATAGCCATCCGCTCGCTGAAGACTTCGACGCGCATCTTCTGCCCCAGCAACATCTCGTAGAAACCAATTGCCCGATCAAGGTCGGTGGTAGGAATCTCAAACCAGTTCACTGCGCCCATTTCAGCCGTCTGCGGCTGCATTTCCATCACTTCGGTCATCGCATTCTCCAGTGAGTCAAGCCGACTCTTCCCGGAGCATACTGACACCCTACTGACAGCATGGTGTCAGTAGACCTGTATCGCACGCAGATGATTTTGAGCAAAGCGAAAGCCCCGCCATCCGCACTCAACAACGCGCGAACAACGGGGCTGTCGGCACTCACATCACTGACCTAGATATCCAGGTTCTTCACATCCAGCGCATTCTCTTCGATAAACTTCCGCCGGCTCTCGACATCTTCGCCCATCAGAGTCGTAAAGATCTCTTCGGTCGCGGCGATATCTTCGAGCTTGACCTGCATCAATGTGCGGCGTTCGGGGTCCATGGTGGTGTCCCAAAGCTGCGGAGCCGTCATCTCGCCCAGACCCTTGTACCGCTGGACCTGATACTCCTTGCGACCCTGCTCGATGACGTAATCGAAGACCTCGCGCGGCGTCTTCTTCTCGACCGGGTCCTGATTCGCGCGGCTATTGCGCTTGGCTGGTTTAGCTTCGGCCGCCGCCTCGGGAGCTGCGGTGATCGACTCTTCCGGAACAGTGCCCCCTGCCGTTCCCTCTGCAGCCGCTTCTTCAGCGTCATCCGCAGCTTCCTGAGCGACGACTGCAGCCGACTTCACCGCGTACGAGATCAGGAACGGAGCCTGCAGCTGATCCTTGATCTGCGCGTATTTGCCCAGCAAAAGCCGAGACTCTGCAGCATTCGCCAGAGCCCAGTCAATCTTTCGCTCCGCACCTTGCGAGTCGGTGAAGCTGATCGACCAGGTCTGGTGCTCCTCGTCGAAGACCGGCTCGCCAACCCCGCGGAACTGGTGCTCCCGCTTGATCGCTTCCAGCCGTGTCTTCATCTCTTCGAGCTTAGCCGGCGACTGGAAGTCTTCCTTCTTCGCTGGCGACGCGCCGTCATGCGCGAAGATCTCGACAAAGTCACGCATCACATCGTCGTTGCGTAACCGTTTGCTGACCTTGTC
>JAYVZU010000231.1:0-5470 GCA_043783075.1 Rhodanobacteraceae bacterium | reverse complement strand
TCATACAACCGGCTGCTCGACCCAAACCCGGCGTCGTAGATCGCATCCGTCACCCGAACCTTCGGCTCCCGCACCCGATCCTTGAAAGCCTGAATCCGCTGCGCCCGGCCATACTCTCCCGGCGAAACCCCGAGAACCCGCTTGAACCCGCGCAAAATCGTAAACTTCCCCACACCGGTAGCCTTCGCCAGGTCTTTCAGCCTAGTCTTCTCGCCCTTATGCTCCTGCAGATACTCCGTCACCATCGCAATCGCCCCGGCCTGCGGGTCAGGCCGCGCCGCTGCAAGGTCTGGCTCGCAGCGCAAGCAGGCCCGATACCCCGCCGCCTGTGCAGCCGCCGGAGTAGGGAAGAACGTGACGTTCTTCCGCGTCGGCCGACGGCTCGGACAACTCGGCTTGCAGTAAATCTTGGTCGACTTCACGGCATAAAAAAACTGTCCATCCGCCCGTGCATCGCGCTCCAGCACCTGTTGCCAAGCCTTACCCGGAAACAGGCTCGGCACTACAACCTTCGAATTATTGTTTGCATTCATCGTCATACCGAGTATCTTCCACCTCGGCCCACAATGCCACACTCCGGTTATTGCGCCCAAACTTGCACCGTGTATGCTTCGACCGAACCGCCCCACAGCGATCGGGATCCATGACCACTCTTACCCAGCCCAAAGCCGATGAAATCTCCCCTTCGCCTGCTGGCGCTGAGCCTTCCCACCTCGTTCCCAAGCTCATCCACCTGCAGGAGCTGCGCGCCATCGCTGCATCCCTCGTCGTCGTGGATCATGGATTCTCGGACATGATCAGCCGCCATATCCCAGCACAACCTACATCCTCGCTGGATATCTCATGGGGCATCTCGGTGTTACTACCTTCTTCGTGCTCAGTGGTTTGATCATGGTGCACCAATCGGCGGATCTCTTCGGCACAAAACGGGGGCCATTCGTCTTTGCTTATCGGCGCCTCATCCGCATCGTGCCCATGTATTGGATCGCCGCGATCCTATGCCTCATCACCTCTTGGTGGTACCCGCGAGTCCATATAGTGAAGCAGACAGTTCTCTCGCTTCTCTTCATCCCCAATGTCATTCACAACGTGGATAGACTTGAGCCTCTACTTGGCCAAGTTTGGACACTCAACTACGAAATGGCGTTCTACCTTCTCCTCGCCATCTCCCTGTTCTTGTCCCGGCGAAAGGGCATATTAATCCTTCTTATCGTTCCAGAGATCGCAGCAGCCATTGGAAAAACCTACGATTTCCCTCTAAACAGGGCCTCATCGTCGCTTCTCCACTTCTACACCGATCAACTCATCGTTCTGTTTGCCCGGGGCGTACTCATCGGTGCCTGGGAGTCGGTAAGCCGCTCGATCACTCGGTTCAAACTGCCATTCTCCCCGGCATACTTCATGCTTCTGCCGCCAGTTATCATGCTGGCAAGCCCATCCGCCGTCGCACGCTTCCCACCCTGGGAGCTTCTCAGCCTTTACAGCATCCTGCTGGTTCTTGGCTGCACACTCGTCGAAAACGGCACTCCGGGTCGCATCTTCAACTTCCTCGTTCTCCTCGGCGACGCCTCCTACAGCACCTACCTCTTTCACCTGTTTGCCTATCCCATCGTGATGCCTCGCGCAATCAGTCGCCTGGGAAGTCACCACGCGACTCCGGTATTCATCATCGTGAGTGTGCTGGTTAGCGTCGTCGTCGCAAACCTGATCGGCCTGCTCATCCACTTTACGGTCGAGCGCCCCATCACCCGTGCGCTTCGCAAGCTCACTCCTGCTACCAAAAAGGCTCGGCAGCTTTAACCAGCCTGACACAGTGCTTTTCTCGGGTATCTCGAATGACACTCGCCACTCATAGTCAGCCATAAATCCCATCCTGTATGCTTCGCTGCGTGAATTACGCTGACCCGCAGGCGTCGCAAGGGTAAGGAAAGCTGGCTATCGGTGGAAACCTCGGCTACTCCACAACTCGACACAACCGGTACCCCAACGACCCTCGCCAGCCGTCCGCAGAGTGCCCCAAGGCTTCTACACCTGCAGATCCTGCGTGGCGTTGCGGCCTCATTAGTCGTGGTCGATCACAGTTTTCTCGAGCTTAACTCCCACGGATATGGCCTGGATCGCTTTACGCGCCCCGCCACAGTCACCGGATACCTCGGCGTCGCGGCGTTCTTCATCCTCAGCGGACTCATCATGGTGCGGATGTCGGATGGCTTGTTTGGTTCCATAAGCGCCGCAAAACTCTTCCTATGGCATCGCTTTGTCCGCATCGTCCCCATGTACTGGCTCGCGACGTTGCTTTGGTACGCCTGCTACTGGAGATCCCGGTCCTATATCGTGCATCCAATGCGGCAGCTCCTGCTCTCGCTCGCCTTTATCCCCAACTACCTCGCTATCAATAACCACATGCAGCCTGTTCTTGGGCAAGGCTGGACACTCAACTACGAGATAGCCTTCTATCTGCTCTTCGCGTTTTGCCTCATGTTGCCGGCCAAATACGCCATCCTGGCTCTCGAAGCGGTCCTCATCATTGCCGCCGTCGCTGCGACCGGTCATCGCGTCACCATTGGCGATGCGCCCGGGAACGCCTTCGCCTTCTACACCAGCCCCGTCATTCTGCTCTTCGGCTTCGGAGCCATGATTGCATTCGTCGAGAAGATTCTCGGCAACTCCGCACGCCGCTGGTACCCCTTTTCACCAGCTTTGACGCTCTGCATTCCGCCCCTCATGATCTTCTTCATTCTGCGCACCATGAGTCTGCCGCACCTCAGAATCTGGTTTTCGTTCGTCGCCCTGACAGTCGTCATCCTCTGCACTGTCACGGCAAGCGATTCAAAGCACCCCGTGAACCGTCTGCTTGTCCTGCTCGGCGACGCCTCATACAGCACCTACCTCTTCCATCAGTGGCCCATCATCTGGCTCGCGCCGGTCGCCGCCCGGATCTTCAGGACGTTGCACGGAGCGCCCATCTCGCCCGCCATCTTCATCGTCTGCACCATCCTGGCCGCTAACGCCCTTGGACTCGCGATCCACCTCGTCATCGAGCGACCGATTACCCGGGCATTTCGGTCCATCCGCTTCGGCCCCACCTCGGATCCCAAGCCCAGGCTGGACTACCCGGCCGCCAGTGGCAGCGGAACCCGGTCGCCAGCCTCGTCCACTTCATAGCTACTCACGCTGAAACGCACCAGGTTCGCCGTCCCAAAACTCGTCGTAATCGCAACGTCCGTCGCGTCCCGCCCAACAGCCATCAACACCCGGCCCATCCGCCCGTCGTTATGCCGCGCGTCCATAGGCCACCATTGCCCGTCCAAGTAGACCTCGTACCACGCACTAAAGTCGCCTTCGCCCGTCAATGGCCGTCGAATATCCCCCAGATACCCCGTCACATACCGCGCCGGAATATTCATAGCCCGAGTCAAAGTCACCGCCAGATGCTGGAAGTCACGGCAAACTCCAACGCGCTCCGTAAATACATCCAGTGCCGTCTTCGTCGGCCGGGCCGTCATGTAATCAAACCGCACATGGTTGTGGACCCAGTCGCGAATCCAGATTGCGCGTCCCCAACCCGGCATCGTATGACCAAACATATCGCCTGCAATCAATGACATAGCATCCACCGGGCAATACCGGCTGCTCAGCAGGTACTGCAGCACCTCCGACGGCAAATCCTCCACCGTCGCCTGCTGCGCCTGCGTATTGATCGGATCCGGAACCGCCTCGATCTCTACCACGCTGCTCCCTGAAACCCGCACATACCCGGCCGGAGCGACAAACCGCGAGCAGCGATTTCCAAACGAATCCACATACTCTTGTATCGGGACAGGCGTGTGGCTGCCCGTCTGCAAGTCCATCTGCTCCACCAGCAGAGTCTCCGGCGCACGTACCTGTTCATCCAACGACGGGTGCAGACGCAGCAGCCCAATCATCGCCGCGTCCTGCGGCAAACCAAACTCAATTGCAAACTCCGACCGAATCAGCATCTATACCTCTCGTCTTTCTTGGATGCGCGAAAGCCGAGATCGTTCGCCTCTTCAAAGACTAACAGCCATATTTTTGAAACCATCTACACCCTGTACCCCATTCATCGCAGCTTCATCGCGATGAGTGGGGCACAGCCACCGATCCACCCAAGAAACAAAACGGGCAGACCCGAAGGCCTGCCCGTCCCTGCCCTGCAGAGAAAGTCTAGCTTGCTGCGAGAGCCTCAGCCACGCCCGCCTTCAGCGCCTCGGCCTTATCCGTCTTCTCCCACGTAAAGTTGTCGCCCTTCCGTCCAAAGTGACCGTAAGCCGCGGTTGCCTTAAAGATCGGACGACGCAGGTCCAGCGACTCGATGATGCCCTTCGGCGTCAGCTTGAAGTTCGCCCGCACCAGCTCTTCAAGCTTGTCCGAGTCCACCGTGCCCGTGCCAAACGTATCTACCAGCACACTCACCGGCTCAGCCACGCCGATCGCATACGCCAGCTGTACTTCGCAGCGATCAGCCAGACCCGCAGCCACAATGTTCTTCGCCACATAACGCGCCATGTAAGCCGCCGAGCGATCCACCTTGGTTGCATCCTTGCCGGAGAACGCGCCGCCACCATGCCGGCCCATACCGCCATACGTGTCGACGATGATCTTGCGACCCGTCAGCCCTGTATCGCCCATCGGTCCGCCGATCACAAACCGGCCCGTCGGGTTGATGTGGTACTTCGTGTTCGCATCCCGCAGCTCAGCCGGAATCACAGCCTCAATTACATTCTTCAGAATGTCCGCGTGGAGCTGCTCATTGGTCAACGTGCTCTTCGGGTCGCGGTCAGAGAACTCCGCATGCTGTGTCGAAATAACCACAGCATCCACCCGCACCGGCTTGTGGTTGGAGTCGTACTCTACCGTCACCTGGCTCTTGCCGTCCGGCCGCAGATAACCCATCAGCCCGCTCTTCCGAACCTCGGTCAGCTTTGCCGCCAGCTTGTGCGCCAGATAAATCGGCGTCGGCATCAGCTCTTCCGTCTCGTTCGTCGCGTAGCCGAACATCATGCCTTGGTCGCCCGCGCCGCCCGTATCCACGCCTTGAGCAATGTCCGGCGACTGAGAATTAATCGTCGACATCACCGCACAGGTGTTGCTGTCAAAGCCCTTCAGCGCGTCGTCGTACCCAATCTCGCGCACAGTGTCTCGAACCAGTTTCTGAAAGTCCACATAGGCTTTTGTCGTGATTTCGCCAGCCACAACCACCAGTCCGGTGCAGGTCAGCGTCTCGCAAGCCACGCGGCTCAACGGGTCCTGCTCCAGGCACGCATCCAGAATCGCGTCTGAAATCTGATCGGCAATCTTATCTGGATGCCCTTCGGTTACTGACTCACTCGTAAACAGAAAACGGTCGCGTTTCGCCAAGATCTAAATCCTCCAAAGACAACATGCGCAATCCTTCTATCTTACCCGTTACCGTCCAAATCGCCCACCAAGCCAGTGCATTTTCGCCCCA
>JAYVZU010000230.1:0-1784 GCA_043783075.1 Rhodanobacteraceae bacterium | reverse complement strand
CCCGAGTCGAAGAGGTGATGGGTCAGATCGATGCCATGAAGCTGCGCGGGCGAATCTTCGGCGAGATGTCCGCCGGCCAGCAGCGACGGATCCTGATTGGCCGAGCTCTGGTCGCTTCGTCCGGCTGCCTGTTGCTGGATGAGCCGTCGAATGCGCTCGACTTGTCAGCTCAGCGAGACCTGCGGGAGTTGCTCATGGTGCTGGCCGAGCAGGGGACTACGATCCTCGAGATCACCCATCACATTGCCGACATTATCCCAGCCATGAAGCGCTTGCTGCTGATGCGCGATGGCAGGATAATCGCCGACGGACCTAGTCAGGAACTGTTGACGGCACCCGTGCTGAGTGGGCTATTCGAGACTGAGGTTCAGTTAGTCGAACGCAACGGTTTCTTTCACGCTTGGTAGGCCGTCCGAAGCGAAGGACTGAACGCAATGGGCGCAAAGAAATGCGCAATGGTTCGCGAAGGGTTCCGTTGCGAACCTTTGCACATTTCTTCCCGTTCTTTGCGTTAAAGCTTTTGGTTTTGCTCTACTTCGGCAACGGCAAAGTAGTCGTCTGCAGCTTCACCAGCTCTTGCTGCGCGAACTTCGTTGGTCCGAGGACAGCAATCTTCGGCAGCGGTCCACGGACCATCGCGACCTCGTCGCAGGCGTAGAGTCGTGGGCAGGTCTGACAGTCTTTGTAGATCTTGTCGGGCAGCGTGGTGCGATCGGCGATGCGAAAGCCGAAGTGGAAGAAGAAGTCGGGGATACGCGTAAACAGGCAGACGCTGATGACGCCTTGCACTTCCGCCTCTTCCAACAGACCACGCAGCAACTTGCCGCCGGCGCCCTGACCCTTCGCTCCAGGATTCACGACGATCGAGCGGACCTCCGCCAGGTGCGGGCCGTAGAGGTGGAGTGCGCCGCAACCGAGGAAGACGCCAGCCTCGGACTCGGCGATGACGAAGTCGCGCACATTTTCGCAGATCTCCGAGTAGCTGCGGCGAAGCAGCGTGCCGTCGCCCGAGAGCGAGTTGACCAGCTCGAAGATGTTGACCGCGTCCTGGAGCTTGGCCTGTCGCACCGTCGCGCCACCGACACGCGGTCGCGACGACGTGGTGGACGTCGAATCGCTGATCGGTATGACGGGGCTGAATGTGGACACGGTCTTATCTCCTATTGGTTGGATGCCAGTCGAGCCCGCGCGGACGCAAGGGCTTCGGCCACGCGATGGCGGGCGGTGCCGCCAACAACATCGTGACAGTCTAACGTAGCTTCGAGGCTGATGGCTGCATAGAAATCTTCGGCGAATACGTCTGAGAACTGCTTGAGTTCAGCGAGCGGAATGTCATTCAGCTCGCGGCCGGTTTCAAGGCCATGCCGAACAGAGTTGCCGATGATCTCGTGCGCCTTGCGGAAGGGAACTCCCTTGTTCGAAAGGTAGGTCGCGGCAGCCATCGCGTTCAGGTAGCCGGTCGTCGCAGCAGTCTTCATACGGTCGTTGCGGAAGCGCAGAGAACGCGTGAAAGCGGGCAGCACGCTCAACATTCCGGTGACGGTATCGGCGGCGTCGAAGACTGGCTCCTGGCCTTCCTGCAGGTCTTTGTTGTAAGCCAGTGGCAGGCCTTTGACGAGGACCGCAAGCGTCGTGGCCGCGCCAACGAGCCGCGCCGACTTTCCGCGGATCAACTCAGTCAGGTCGGGATTCTTCTTCTGCGGCATGGCACTTGAACCCGTGGAGAAGGCCTCGGGCAGATCGATGAAGCCGAACTCCGCCGTGGCGTGCAGCGTGATCTCTTC
>JAYVZU010000229.1:0-5487 GCA_043783075.1 Rhodanobacteraceae bacterium | reverse complement strand
CGGAGCCGGAGAGGCCGGTGACGGCGTCCATATGCTTCTCATCGACCACAACCGTGCGGCCAACCGTGGAGAAGATGCGCTGCGCAATGGCCATCTGGTCGGCAGATACAAAGCGTCCGGGGCACAGAGCGGTTACACCGGCGCCAATCATGGCGGGGGTGTTGGGCATGGCGCGGACGGCCGCGAGCTCACATCCGGCTGCCTGCTCGATCGATGCCGTGGTAACAGAGGCGGCGAAGGAAACGATCATCTTGGCCGGGGTAAGGCCTGGCTTGATCTGTTCAATGAGTGCCGGGACCTGGATCGGCTTGACGCCGATGAGGATCACGTCAGCCCAGATTGCGGCGGCGACGTTATCCGTCGTCACTTCGACGCCAAACTGGGCGGAGAGCGCAAGGGCGCGGTCCGGGTGCTGGACAGTGGCGATAATCTGGTCGGGGGCGAAGAGGTTGTTCTTAAGGAATCCCTGAAGAAGAATTCCGCCCATCTTGCCGGTGCCGAGGATGGCGACCTTCAGATTAGGGAGAAGTGCGGGTGGAGTAGGTGCTTCGTAGGCTGCGGCGCTCATCTGGATAGGGTAGCAGAGGGGGTCAGTGGCGGTCGCACCCATCGGCACGGGTTTCTTACTTACTGGCTGCGATCCACGCGTTTACTCGTTGCTCAAGGACGTCCATGGGCAGCGCTCCGCCGCCGACAACCGTATCGTGGAAGGTCTTGAGGTCGAATTTGGGGCCTAGGTCGGCTTTGGCTTTGGCGCGCAGTTCCAGAATCCTCATCTGGCCCATCTTGTAGCCGAGAGCCTGTCCGGGCCATGCAATGTAGCGGTCAACTTCTGCCTGGACGTTGGTTTCGTCGATAGCGGAGTGGTCGTGGAAGTAGTCGACCATCTGCTGGCGAGTCCAGTGTTGGGAGTGGACGCCGGTATCGACGACGAGGCGGATGGCGCGCCAGATATCGCTTTCCAACCGCCCATAGTCGCTGATCGGGTCTTGATAGAAGCCGATCTCCTTGCCCAGCCGCTCGGAGTACAGAGCCCAGCCTTCGACGAAGGCGGTATAGCCGATGTGTTTGCGGAACTCGGGGAGGCCAGTGAGTTCCTGCGCGATCGAGATCTGCAGGTGATGGCCGGGGATGCCTTCGTGATAGGCGACGGCCTCAATCGGAGCGTTGGCGCGCTCGATGGCGTTGTAGGTGTTGACGTTGACTCGTCCGGGGCGAGTTCCATCGGGTGTCCCCTGCGCATACCAGGCGGCGGCTTGGTCCTTGCCGAGGTACTCCGGCATCGGGACGACTTCAAGCGGAGCTTTTGGCAGTCGCGTAAAAAGCTCAGGGAGCTTAGGTCTCATCTGGTCTTCGTACCGGCGGTATTGATCCAGCAGTCCGGATTTTGAAGCGGGATGCTGTTTGGGGTCTTTCGCCATGGCGGCGGAGAAGGTCTTGATGTCCGAGTAGCCAAGTTTCTTGACGATGGCCAGCATCTCGCCTTCATCCCGCTTCACTTCATCCAGACCGATCTGATGGATCTGCGCTGGGGTTTTGTCCATGGTCGTAGAGCGGCGGACGCAGAAGGCGTAGTAAGCGTCGCCGTCTTTGCTTGCCCAGATTCCAGGATCCTGACGGCCTGCCGGAATCTCAACCACTTTTACGAACTTGGCGAAGCGAATGTAGGCGGGCAGCACGTCGGTTTCGATAGCTTCGAGAAGGTCCGAAGAGATGCGCTTGCGGTCGGCAGCCGCGATTGCTGCGGGGAACTTCTTGAGCGGTAGCGCGAAAGGGCTGGCCTCGGGTGTCTGGCTGGCGAGTTCCTCGGTCTGCTTCAAGACTTTCTCAAGAATGTAAGCGGGCTGGACGCGGTGATCGTCAATGCCGGCGAGGAGGTTTTCGCTGGCCTGACGCAGCGCTGTAGGAATCTTGTGGAGCCGCGCGATGTAGTCGTCGTAGTCCTTCACGGTATCGAATGGGAAGTTGTCGACCATGGACGGAAGGTCCGTGTGGATGCCGTGGAACTGGTTGACCGGGAGTTCCCACTCCTTGAATCGGGCGGCTTCTTCTCCCTCGATAAACTCCCGCTGTAAAAGCTCGGCGGAGAGACGTTCCTGCTCAGGGAGATCAGTGAGGTCAATGGCTGAGAGGCGGGAGAGGAAGTCTCGGCGGCGCGCCAGGGTGGCGTTGATGGCCATTGGGGACCGTTCGGAAAGTTGGTCGTTGTAGCGGCGGTCGCCCAGCGAGGAGGCAAACTCCGGTGAGCGCTTGAGGTCGTCTTCCCATTCCTCTTTGAAGAGAGCATTGAGCGCTGTGGAGCGGGCCGCGACAGGCTGGGGTGTCTGGGAGAAGGCAGGTGCGGCGAGTGCGACGGCGAGGCAAAAGGTGAGACGGATCTGCATGCGGTGAGTTTATCGTAGCGAGGAGACCTAAGGTGCGATGAATCGGAAACAGCTTTGTCATGGGTGGGTGGAGGGCTGAGTGTCCAACATACGGTAAAGAGTCGACCGGCTGATGCCGAGGGCCTCTGCGGCTCGTAGTTTGTTGCCGGAACAGCTTTGCAGTACATCCATGACGTGACGATGCATGGCTTCTTCGAGGCGTGCCGGCGGAGTTGGCGCGGGCTGCTGTTCAAAGTATGGCAGGTCGTTTTCGGTGATAATTGTGCCGCGTTGAGACAGCTCTTCGCAGGTCGACCATAGCTCGTCGAAGTTTCCCGGCCAACGGTGCTGGGAGAGGCTGACAAGGGCCTCCGGGCCGATTGTGGCAGCAAGCCGGGTCAGCATGGCCTGCACGATGGGGCTTAAATCTTCAAGCCGGTTGCGGAGAGGTGCGACGCGGATTTCGAGCGTTCCGACACTCTCGTAAAGGTCGTGGCGAAGACGTCCGGCGGTGACCATGCCGCGGAGGTCGTGCTGGCTGGCGATGACGACCCGGGTCTCCCGGTTCAGAGACTTGATGGCTCGCAGCATCCTGCCCTGCGATGCCGGATGAAGCGCATCGAGACCGGGAAGATAGACGGTTCCGCGAGCGACAAATGGCGGGGCCTGTAGAGCGAAGTCGGAGGACTGAATGACTGTAAAAGGGTGTCCGGCGGCTGGACTGGCTCGGTGCATCTGGTGGGCGATGGATCGCTTGCCCACACCCGATTCCCCTGTCAGGAGGGCCATGCGAAAGTGCGGGGCGATACGCTCAACCTGGAGTCGAAGTCGCTGTACAGCAGGGCTGGTGCCGGTGAAGACGTCTTCCGCATAGGGTGGAGCGACGTCGATTTGGGGGAGGATTGTCATGGGCCTGAGTGCTCTATCGGCAGGCCAGGCCAGTGGGTTTATGCGCAGATATCAACAGAAATGGCAAGGCGGATGCCTGAGGACATCCGCCTTGGGTGCAAATTGTTGATGCGATGGGTTATGCAGTGGTCTTGGCGCAGTAGGCGTCGAAGGCGCGCGAGAGTTCCTGGGCGATCGCCGGCGCGGTCGATGTCTCGATTGCCGAGCGCTGCATCAGGTAGACCAACTGTCCGTCGCGCAGGATTGCGATGGCAGGTGAGGTGGGCGGGTGGCCGCCAAAATAACCGCGAGCCTTCTCGGTGGCGTCGCGATCCTGACCGGCGAAGACCGTGACAGCGTGATCCGGCTTCGTGGCATTCTGCAGGGCCAGGCGGACGCCGGGGCGCATCTTGCCAGCGGCGCAGCCACAGATGGAGTTGACGATCATCATCGTGGTGCCGGGCTGGGCGATGGCAGCGTCGACCTCTGCTGCAGTGCGAGCTTCGCTAACGCCAGCGCGTGTGAGTTCTTCGCGCATCGGGATCACCATAATCTCTGGGTACATAGTTGTCCTCCTCGTAAATCTAGACCTAGTCGATTGTAACCGGGCTGGGGTGTTTGTGAATTGGACGCTCTGGAAATGGTTGTGGACTCATCAATCCGCAGATGGCTTAGGCTGGAAGGGTGAAGATTGAAGAAAATGTTTCGTTGGCGCAGTTTACGACCCTGAAGATCGGCGGACCCGCGCGGTATTTCTGCCGTGTGGAGTCGGAAGAGGATTTGCTGCAGGCGGTGACCTTCGCGCGGGATGCCGGCTTGCCCTTGTTTGTGCTTGGGGGTGGGTCGAATCTGGTGGTGGCGGATTTGGGCTTCCCGGGGTTGGTGGTGCATGCTGCGTTTGGATCCTCCATCACGGTCGATCGAGTTTCCGTCGGCACTTTCTTCCACGTGGACGCAGGTGTGAACTGGAACGATTTTGTGCTTCACGCATGTGAACAGGGCATGTGTGGCGTTGAGTGTTTGGCAGGGATTCCGGGACTCGTTGGCGGCGCTCCGATACAGAACATTGGCGCGTACGGCCAAGAGGCTGCATCGACAATTCACTCGGTCTTCGCCCTGGATCTTGAAACGCTAACATTCGTGGAGTTGGCGCACAACGATTGCCGATTTGCTTACCGCCGCAGCATCTTCAATTCGACCCATCGAGGTCGATATGTTGTTCGGAGCGTAAATTTCTTCTTGAAAGATTCCGACAAGCCAAACCTTGGCTATGCTGATCTCGCGCCACTCCGCGATTCGAGTCCGTCACCCAAAGATGTATATACCTTTGTGCGATCCGTGCGGGATCGCAAAGGAATGTTGATCGACGCTGAGAACCCCAGTTCTGATTCGCGGAGCGCAGGGTCATTTTTCAAAAATCCGGTAGTGTCGCCCCGGGTCTTCAAGGATATTTTGGAGACGCTGCCGCAGGATGAAGGAAGTATCCCGCACTGGCCTGCCGAGGATAGCCGTGTGAAACTGGCTGCTGCCTGGCTAATCGAACATTCCGGGTTCAAAAAAGGCTACGCACTGGGACGAGTGGGAATTTCGTCGAAGCACACGCTGGCGTTGGTGAATCGGACCGGGGATGCGACTTGCGAGGAGTTGCTTCGTCTGCGAGATCTAATCGTGCTGACGGTGGAACAGCGTTTCGGAGTGACTCTGGCGATGGAACCGGTGATGCTGGGCTAAGGCTGCAGGCGCTGGACTAGCCGGGTACGCTCGTCAGCAAGGACTTCAGTGGCGGGGCCGGAGGCAGTGATGCGACCACTTGCCATCTTTAAAACGTGAGCTTGTGCGGCGAAGACTTCGCCAATGTCGTGCGTCACCAGCAGGACGGGCGTGCCGGTGCGACTGCACCAAACTTTCAGGTCGCGGATAAGGTCATCGCGGAGGTCAGATTCGAGGCCCGTGAAAGGCTCATCCAGCATCAGGAGACGGCTGGGTCCCACAGCGATGGTGCGGGCAAGAGCAACGCGCTGGCGTTCGCCGCCCGATAGTTGCGAGGGCATCTTGCCGGTCAGATGCGTGATGCGGCAAAGTCTAAGCACAGATTCGAGGTGCTGTTCGGTTGTACTCCTCGCCTCGCCAATCATGATGGTCGAAGGCAAACGATAGGTGACGTTTTTCAGCACGTTCAGGTGAGGGAAGAGCGCCGGACGTTGAGCGACCAAGCGCACAGCACGCTGGTGAGACG
>JAYVZU010000228.1:0-5491 GCA_043783075.1 Rhodanobacteraceae bacterium | reverse complement strand
AGGCGATGCGGGATGCGGCGATTGCGGTGATCCGCGAGATCGGCGTTGAGACTGGTGGATCGAACGTGCAGTTTGCGGTGAATCCGCAGACCGGCCGCATGACTGTGATCGAGATGAATCCGCGCGTCAGCCGGTCGTCAGCTCTGGCGAGTAAAGCGACCGGATTCCCGATTGCGAAGATCGCGGCTCGGCTGGCTGTCGGCTATACGCTGGATGAGTTGCAGAACGACATCACAAAGGCGACGCCTGCCTGCTTTGAGCCGACGATCGACTACGTTGTCGTCAAGATTCCGAAGTGGCAGTTTGAGAAGTTTCCCGGGGCAGATGAGAACCTGGGACCGCAGATGAAGTCTGTCGGCGAAGTGATGGCGATTGGGCGGACCTTCAAGGAAGCGATGATGAAGGCCGTACGATCGCTTGAGACGGGCAAGAAAGCTACGGCCGATGACATTGAGCCGCGCCGTCTGACTCAGCGTCTGGTGACTCCGCATCCGGAGCGCTTGAGCTATGTCCGCTATGCGTTTGAGCGGAATATGACTGTTCGGGAAGTTGCCCGGCTGACCGGGATGGACCCATGGTTTCTGAACCAGATGAAGCAAATTACAGACGAGATCAAGGCCATTGGTGGCAAGAAGATCGAGGATGTTACTGCCGAAGACCTGCGGATTGCGAAGCGGATGGGTATCTCCGACGAGCGGCTTGCATCTGGCTGGGGACTGACTGGCGCTGAAGGTACTGCAGCGGTTCGGGCTCTGCGAAAGACGCTGAACGTGATGCCGGTCTACAAGATGGTCGACACCTGCGCGGGCGAGTTTGAGAGCTTCACGCCGTACCTCTACAGCTGCTACGACGAAGAGGATGAGGCGCCGCCGACTGCGAAGAAAAAGGTCATGATTCTGGGTAGTGGCCCGAACCGCATTGGGCAGGGTATCGAGTTCGATTACTGCTGCTGCCACGCGGCTTTTGCGCTGCGCGAAGACGGTTACGAGACGATCATGGTGAACTGCAACCCGGAGACTGTTTCGACTGACTACGACACCAGCGACCGCCTGTACTTTGAGCCGCTGACGTTGGAAGATGTGCTCGGCGTGTACGAGCATGAGGCTTCGAGTGGGGCGGAGATCGGCATGATCGTGCAGTTTGGCGGACAGACTCCGCTGAACCTGTCGCTGCCATTGAAGAAGGCTGGAGTGCCGATCATCGGGACTTCGCCGGAGTCGATTGACCTGGCAGAAGATCGCAAGCGGTTTGGCAAGCTGATTGAAGAACTTCAAATTCCGCAGCCTGAAGGCGCGTTGGCTACAAGCGTTGAAGAGGCTTTGGCAGGTGCGGAGCGTGTGGGTTATCCCGTGCTGGTTCGTCCAAGCTATGTGCTGGGCGGACGGGCGATGGTGATTGCATACGATCGTGAGGCGGTACTGAAGTACATGTCGACTGCGATTGAGTACTCGCAGGAGCGGCCAGTGCTGATCGACCACTTCCTCGAAGACGCCGTTGAGTGCGATGTGGATGCGCTTTGCGACGGCGAGAATGTCGTGATTGCGGGCATCATGCAGCACATCGAAGAGGCTGGCATTCACTCGGGCGACTCGTCCTGCGTGCTGCCGCCTGTGGATCTGACGGAAGATGTGAAGGCGACGATTCGGACCTACACACGGGCTCTCGCGACGTCGTTGAACGTGATGGGGCTGGTCAACATCCAGTTCGCCATCCAGCGCGGCACGGTCTTCGTGATTGAGGTAAATCCGCGGGCTTCGCGGACGGTTCCGTATGTCTCGAAGGCTACCGGAATTCCGTTGGCGAAGATTGCTTCGCGCATCATGGTAGGCAAGAAGCTGACAAACCTGCTTCCAGAGTATTGCCCAGGTGGCGAGCGGTTTGGGCAGGATCTCGATACCGGTTCCCACTTCTTTGTGAAGTCGCCGGTATTCCCGTGGGGCAAGTTCCCGGGCGTGGATACGGTGCTTGGACCGGAGATGAAGTCGACCGGCGAAGTGATGGGCGTGGCGGATAACTTTGGCGAAGCGTTTGCCAAGGCGCAAATCGCTGCGGGGCAGGTCCTGCCGACGCAGGGCACCGTCTTCCTGAGCATCAACGACCACGACAAGGATGGCATTCTGACGCTGGCGCGAGACTTCCAGGATATGGGCTTCCACATTGTGGCGACCTCTGGGACCGCAGCTGTTCTGGAAGCAGGCGGTATGCAGCCTGAGCATGTGTACAAGGTGAAGGAAGGTCGGCCGAACGTGGTTGACCTGATCAAGGGCGACCGGATTCAGTTGATCATCAACACGCCGCGCGGACCGGATACGTTCTTCGATGAGAAGGCGATTCGCCGTGCTGCTGTACTGGCTCGCATCCCGACAATCACCACGCTGGCTGCTGCCCGCGCGGCTGCTGAGGGTATGGGCGCGCTACAGGAAGGGACGCTTAGTGTCATCGCTTTGCAGACGCTGCATGCTGCCCGGGAGAAAGTGGAAGCCTAAAACGTAAGGCTTAACACCAATAAAAGCCGATTTGAAAGCCGATCAATAGCGATTTATTCTCGCTCTTTTTGACTGTCTTTCAAATCGGAGTTTATCGGTGTTAAGTATTTTTTATTCTTCGAGGCCAAACCTGGCGCCGAAGGCGTAGCCGATCATGGAGAGGGGAATCCATGTGCCGACGAGGAGGCCGTCGCCGCCCATCAGGCCGGAGCCGTGGTTGATGTCGAAGAAAGTGCGGTAGAGCTTCTCGACGGCGCCGCATTTTTCGCAGAGACCGTTGCCGGTGGGCAGGTCGAGAACCCAGACGCAGACGACGGAGAAGGTGAGCAAGCCGGAGATCCAGATGTACTTGGCGGTGCGGTCCTGGCGGCTTTTGGTGATGAAGTAGCCGAAGAACATGGGCACGATGAAGGCGAGGCAGGTGCCAATGATCTTGGGGTTGTTCTGGTCGATCTCGGGGTGCGTGAGAGAGATGCCAAACACGACTAGCGCGAGCACGAGAACGGCGAGAATGGTGTGGATGGAGTACCACAGGGCCTCGCGGGTCAGGTCCCCGGCGGTTTTGCCTTGCGATGCGTCGAAGTCGTGGCTCATGCCTCGTTTATACGGGAGTGGGAGCGGATTGGGTATAGCCAAATCGGGTTATGGAAGCGGCGTCCAACCTGAGTAACGGGAGGAATCGAGGTGGGTTCTACCCTGGGCGATTTCCTCGTAGAATCAAAGAATGCTGCTTGAAGGAATTTTTCTCCCGCTGACCACACCGTTTCATTCGGATGGACGTCTTTTTCTGCACAAACTTGGTTCCAATGTGGAGCACTACTCGCGCACTCAGGCTGCGGGAATGCTCGTGCTTGGTCAGGCCAGCGAGGCTGGGAGCCTGACCGATGCGGAAGTGCGACAGGTTCTTGAGACCTCGATTGGCGCAGCGGGCGATGAGAAAGTGATGATCGCAGCAGTGGGGCGCGATGGTGTCTCGGCAACCTTGCTGCTGGCTGATGCTGCTAGTGATCTGGGTTACGATGCGGTTGCTGTTCGGGCGCCGGAGTTTGGAGTTCAGGAATCGATGTCGCGCGAAGTTGCGATGTACTTCAAGGCTGTGGCTGACCGATCGCCGCTGCCGCTGGTGTTGCTGAGCGATCGGGAGCGTCCGCTGGATGGAGCTTTTGTCGCGGAGCTTGCCCGGCATACGAACATTCTTGGCGTGATCGATGAAAGTTCATCCGCGAAAACCATTGCAGAACTAATTGCAGCGACTGCTGGCATCAGCCGGCAGGTGACTGTTACGTCAACGTTCGCGGCGGTTCCCAATCGAATGTTGCGGCAGGTGGTGCCGGGTGGGGCGGGGAATTTCGTTTCAGCTGTCAGCCTAAGCCGGGGAACTGCCGTGATTGCTCCGCCGGTTCCGGCAGTGAAGACTCGCACCAAGCTGGTTGGGTTTCAGGTCTTGACGGCTGCTGCGAGCGGGATGCTGGAGGCATGGAATACTGGGGCTGTGGGAGCGATTCCGCGGCTGGGAGCATGCGCTCCGCAGGCGTGTTGCGAGGTTTGGCAAGCGTTCAGGGATGGTGATCCTGCGCTCGCGGCAGAGAAGCAGCACCGGATCTTGACTGCGGCCGCGCTGGTCGAAGGTTGGTGCGGAATTGCGGCTTTGAAGTACGGATGCGATCTAAACGCGTACTTTGGCGGGATGACACGACTGCCTTTATTACCGCTGAGTGGTGAGGAGCGGGCTGAGGTTGAGGCTGCGCTGGCTGGGCTGAAGAACTAGGGTTTTGGCTGAAAGGGTCGGACTGTCTGGTTGGCCGACAACCTTCGGAATCCTTCGACTGCGTCTAGCAAAGTGCGCAAAACTTCGCTCAGGATGACCGACGTCGTTGTTAGCGCCCTTTATTAGAGTAGGGGGTTAGCGTCCCTTGGCTGCCAGAGCTGTGAGCTTGGTGCGAGCCTGTGCGGCTTCCGGCGAGTTGGGGAAGCGCTGGATCAGGCTCTTGAACTCGCGGGCGCCGGCTTCCTTCAACTGCATCTCGACGAGCGCCTGGCCCTTGTGCAGGTGCGCAGCAGGAACTTTGTTGTTATCGGGAAACTGCTCAATCACCTTGTCGTAGTCTTTGACGGCGGTGGAGTAGTGGGCGCCGCGGTAGTCGATCTCTCCGATGTAGTAGTGTGCGTTTCCGGCTAACTGGGAGTCGGGATAAGACTTGATGACGTCGTTGAACTCAGCGGCGGCGACGGGGTAGTGAGCGGCCATGAAGTCGTTGAACGCGGCCTTGTACAGGTCTTCTACAGGGGCTGCACCGGGAACGGGTGCTGTGCCCTTACGGCCAGCGGGAGCGGGGACTGGTGCTGGTGGAGGGGTAACCGCTGCTACCTGAACCGGTGCCGCTGTTGGTCCGGTCGGGACTGACGCCTGCGGGCCAGACGGTATAGTCGCTGGACCGGTTGCGGGAGTTGGCTGTGGCATGCTCTGGATGGTCTGGTTGAGGTTCTGCTGCTGATTGGAGACGTCTCCCATGGCCTTTTCGAGGCGGTTCATGCGGGCCTTGATCTCGTCCAGTTGGTCGTTGAGCGCTTGAACCTGGCCGGAGACCTGGTCGATCTTGCCGCCCTGCACGGTCTGGTCGGTGGTGAACTGTTTCTGCATTGCGTTGACCGTGACGGACATGCGATTGACGGAATCGGAGTTTTGCTGGACTAGGTCGCGGAGGACTCCCATGCGCTCGTCATTCGACTGCTGCAGGCGCGCTACGGCGTCGAGTAGAGCCTGAACCTTGGTCTGGAGCTCGATCATGTCCTTGTTGGCGGCGAAGGCTGGCGAGGAGACGAGAAGGAGGACGAGGAGAGCGGCGGCAAAGCGGTAGAAGCGGACCTTAGTCATGGCAAGTCTCGGCTTTCAAAAAAAGAAGTGATGGGTATATTAAAAAGGCGACCCTTGTGTGATGCAAGGGCCGCCAAATATGGGACTGGCTTTCGCGAACAAAGTTAGGTTCGGACAATCGATGCTAGTT
>JAYVZU010000227.1:0-5495 GCA_043783075.1 Rhodanobacteraceae bacterium | reverse complement strand
AACCCAGCGCTAATCCCATTGATGGTCGCCGTAATAGCCCGATCTAGCTCCGCCGACTGCGGCTCGTTATTCGCAACAGCCGCCCGCTTGCGGCGAATCAACTCCACCTGCAGCAAGCTCATCGGGTCGACATAGGGGTTGCGCAGCCGGATCGATTGCTCCAGCACCGGGTTGGTCTGGAGCAGAGTCGCCTGGCCCGTAATCGCAAGAACCATCTTCTGTGTCAGGTTGAACTCAGCTTCGAGCATCGAGTACACCCGGTCGCGCAGCCCTTCATCCTCAACCATCGACGCGTACAGCTTGGCGATACCGAAGTCGGCCTTGGCCAGCGCCATCTCAACGTTGCGGATGATGTCGATAAACAGCGGGAACGACTTGAAGATCGTCTGCAGATGCGCGAGGTTATCCGGATTCTCTGCAACAAACGTCGACAACGCATGCCCAACGCCGAACCAAGCCGGAACGAGGTGCCGCGACTGCATCCAGCCAAACACCCACGGGATCGCGCGGAGGTCTTCCATACTGCGCTTCTTCGCCGAGCTCGCATCGGTCCGTTTAGCTGGCCGAGACCCAATCCGCGCGTGTTCCAACTCGGCGACCGGCGTGGCCTGCTCAAAGTAGGTGAACGTATCGGGCGAATCGACAATGTGCATACGGTAGAAGTCGTACGACGTCGACGAAAGCGTGTCCAGCGTTGCCTCCCATGCGGACGGCAAAATGCCAGTCAGGTGCGAGCTGTTGGGGTCGAGCGCCAGCGCAGGCCGCGCAATCGCATCCAGTGCAGCCGCAATCATCAACTCCAAATTCCGCTCGGCGAGGATGACGTCCGAGTACTTCCAGTTCAGCACTTCGCCCTGCTCCGTAATGCGAAGCTCCCCGTTGAAGCTGTCGATCGGCTGGGCAAAAATCGCGCGATGCGTGGGTCCGCCGCCGCGTCCAACCGTTCCGCCACGCCCGTGGAACAGGCGAAGATCAACGTTGCACTCGCGGGCCACGGTGTGCAGCGCGCGATGTGCCTTGAAGATCTCCCATGTCGACGTAATCATGCCGCCATCTTTGTTCGAATCCGAGTAGCCGAGCATCACTTCCTGCGTTCGGCCCCAGCTCTCCAACATCGGCTTGTAAGCCTCGGACGACCACAACTCCCGGCAAATCGCCGAAGCATTCTGGAGGTCCGGAATCGACTCAAACAGCGGGACTGGCTGCAGCCCGGGATCTTCGCCAGAGCCCTCCACCGTGACGCCACCGATCCGGGCCAGTCGCACCACATTCAGCACATCCTCAGCCGACGTCGCGCCAGAGATCACATACCGCAGCAACGCCTCGGGCGGCGAAGTGCGCTTCAACTCGGCAATCGTCCGGAAGGTATCGACCACCTCTGCCGACTGCGCGGTCAGCGGTGGCGGAATCGCATTCAGGTCTGTAGCCGCCGAGAGTTCGGCTATGGCGATGGAGTGAACACGCGCATGCTGGCGAATGTCCAGCGCCTGCAGGTGCAGGCCGTAAGTCCGAGCCTCCAGCACCAGTGGGTCAATCAACAGAACTGCCAACCGGCGGCCGCGATTGTCGTCCAGGCTGGTCCGCAGGGTCGCGAGGTCGGCCAAAAACTCCGCCGCGCGAGTGTACGGCGGAAGCGGCCGTTCCACTTCCGCCGGAGCCTTTTCCGCCGTCGCAGAAGACTGCGCGCTGCCGCCCAGACGGATCATCATGCAGGCGATAAATAGCCGCGCAAACTCATGCGTAAAGCGGTCCACGAGCCGCAGATCCGGGCAGTTCGGGCCGGCGGTCCGCAGCGTCGTCAGATACGTTGCAAGCTTGGTGTTCAGCTCCTCCGAAACCGGAACCTGCTGGGTCGACGTCGCAAGCTGGTCGAAGACATTCTGCAGTCGACGCAGATAGTGCATGTTCAACAGATCGCGCGACATGGCCAGCGCCTCAGTCGTCGTCGCGGGCGTAACGAACGGATTGCCGTCGCGGTCGCCGCCGATCCAGCTGCCGAACGAGACGAGCAGCGGCATATCGGCAAGCTCCGGCACATTCGCCGATGACTCGAAGAACTCAGCGGCGAGGGCCTGCTGGACCTCCGAATAAAGTACCGGCAAGGTGTCGAAGAGCGACGACTCAAAGTAGTCGAGCGCCATGCGAATCTCGTCGCGCACGGTTGGCCTTGCGCTGCGAACGTCGTCGGTCTGCCAAAGCGCGGTAATCTCTGCCAGCAGAGTAGCTTCCAGCGTATCGAGCTCCGCCGCCGGAATCGGAATATGGTCCAGCTGCTCCAAAAGGTCCGAAATCCGGCGACGCTTGAACATCACCGACCGCCGCGCGACCTCCGTCGGGTGCGCCGTAAAGACCGGCGTGATGCAGACATTCCCCAGCAACCGCAGAGCCTGCTGCAAATCAACACCAGCCGTCCGCATCGCACGCAAAGTTCCGCGCAACGCTCCACGCTGCACCGGCTTCTGGATGGGCCGCCACATCGCGGGCTGGCTCGCCTCCTCCAACTGGTGCGCCAGACGCCGGCGTTTGCGGTGATTGGTCTCGGCCAGGTTAATCAGCTCGAAGTACAGCGAAAAAGCGCGCGCAAGCTGGTAGGCACGAGTAGAATCCGCAGCCTGCTGATGCACGCGGGCGAGAACCGGAGCCAAATCGCCCGCTGGCTGCGGCGTTCCGTCTTCCTGATCCTCACGGCGTTCGCGAGCCGCCTGGCGCAGAGCCTCAACGGCTTCGTAAACTCCGGGTTCCGCTTGTTCACGCAGCACAATGCCGAGCAACATACCGAGCGAGCGAACGTCGCGGCGCAACGGAGCGGCTTTTAGGTCACTCGAAGGCGACGTCAATTCGGCGAGGCGCTGAGACCAGGAGGAAGGAAGCCAAAGTGAGGGCATATCTGATTATGGCATCCGCTCGGCGTCGTGGCGTACATCTTACTCAACTAGAACAGCTTGCCCAGCGTAAACACCAGCTTCCGTTCCCCGTTCGTGCCGATCGCTGGGGCCAGCGTAATCACTCCCAGCGGCGTCTCCGCGACAATACCGATGTAGGCGTCCTGACGATTGATCACTGGGACTCCAGGAGCTCGAATCTGTCCGGCCTCCACCCCGAATCCCAGGTAGATGCTCTGCCCGAGCGGTTGCGGCAAGCTAGCAATACGCCGCAGAATTCCCGGCTCGACCAGCCAGTAATCCGTGCCGCGATATTCGTCGATCGTTGAAGCCGAAAGCCGCAGCGGCCCACCCAGAGTAAACCGGAATGGCTCGGCTACATTGCGACCGAACATCGTGCCACCTTCCCCTGCCAGGATCAGCACTTCGTGTCCCCGGTTCGGATCTTTAGGCGTATCCTTCGGCGGAGCTTTGTGCAGGCTGAAGCGGCGTGCCAGTGAGAATCGTCCCGACAAATCCGGCGCATTCTGGGAGTTCACCGTCGAGAATCGATAGCCAGCCTCGGTGTTGATATGCACCCCGAACTGTGGAACCAACGCCCGATCCTGCGTGTCGAAATCGTACTTCAGACGAGCATGCTGCGACACACCGCCAAAGTCTGGCGCAGCATCGGAGCCCGAGGTAATATCCCACTTCATCTGTGCGAAGTCGTAACCCAGCCGAACCTGCTGCGTACGCTGGTTGGTCCAGCCCACGTCCGCCCCAAACCCGAACCGCTGAAACAGCCTGTCCGCAACCTGGCTTGACCCGCTGAAGATCGGATACGGATGGCGCAGAAACTCGATGCGAGGCGCGACAAAGTAAGTACGCTCGCGCGCGGCCAGCGGGTTCAACGGCCGAAAATACTCGCTCGTCAGCTCTGTCAGATAGCCCAGCTTGATGGTGCTGCGCAGCTCGGAGCCGTAACCGCCAAAGTCCTGGTCGAGGAGAACCCCTTCGATCGTCGCGCGCGTAAATGAGCTGGTCTGCGCCTCCACATTCGCGCCAAGAATCAGGAACGGCGGACCCGTCTTGCGGCGCGTCACGTTAACCAGAATGATTGGTCGATTCGGAATCTGCGCCAGCGATTCTGCCGTCGCTTCCTGCGTAGCCGCGTAGCCGGGAGCACCCGGACGTGCCGCAACAACCGGCTCTCCAACCCTCACACCCGGCTGATTGCTCGTCGGAGCAGCGCCCGGATTTGGCAGCGGTGCACCGGGATCAGCCGGCGGTGTACCGCCTGACTCGTTCGTCGGCGTCGCCATCGTTGTCGTCACCGGAATATCGATCGTTCCCGGCAACATCGGCCCGTTCGACTGCTTTTCAAACTGCTCTGCGGACTGGTAGCCCACCGTGTAATCGGCATCGTAGGCACCGTCGGATCGCACCTGGTCCAGCAGCGCTTCGATCTTTGCCGTGTCGACCGGCTGGTTGACCAGCGGCGCGAACAGACGCTGTACCGCAACCGTGCTGGAGCGGTCCGGTGCCGTTACCCGAACGCGAAGCACCGGCGCAGCGGGGCCACGCACCAGCGATTGGCGATGTGCGGTGAAGGCGGCCCAGTCTGCGTCAGAGAGCGCATATTTCATCAGCGCGTCATGATTCTTCTCAGCCGCCTGATACCCACGACTGGTCAGGTCTTTCGACTTGAAGTAGTCGGTAACGCTGTATCCGGTGATATCCGGGATGATGACCAGATCGGCCAGCTTGCGATCCCGCACTTCAGCCGCCTCTGTAGCCACTGAAAATGCCCGCCCGAAGACGCCCAGAATCGACCCGAGTTGGCCCTGTGCAACTGGCGCCAGAGGAAGCGAAACTGCGAGTACAACGTCCGGCTGCATGGCCAGCAGCGCCGGTGTTGGCAGATTTTCGAGCACCACACCATCGACATACTCGTGCCCGTTCATCTCAAACGGCGGAAAGATCCCGGGGATGGCGACCGAGGCGCGCACCGCATCCGGAACTGAACCACGCGAAAAAACCACCGGAACGGCATCATTCAGATCTGTCGCCACGCAACGGAGCGGAGTTGGCAAGGTATTGAAGTCCGTCCGGTCGTCGTAGCGCAGAAACTCGCGGTCCAGAAAAGCGTTCAAACCCTGGTCGATCAAAACCGCATTGCGGAAGTGAACTCCATGCTTCAGCCCAACCGTGACGCCGTTGGGCAGCTCGCGCGACTCCTCGCGACGGCGAAATGAACGCGACGTATACGAGCCGGAGAACGAGAAGACCGAAGTAAACACGTGGTCATTCACCACCTGACTGATCTGCTCCGGAGAGCGGCCCGTGGCGTAAAGCGACGAGACCAGGCAGCCCATCGACGTACCCGCAATCTCATCCACCGGAATATGGTGATCCTCAAACCACTGCAAAACGCCGAGTTCAGTTAGCCCCAGCGCGCCGCCGCCGCCAAGTGCCAGCCCAATACGTGGTCGAGCCGCTACACGAGCAGGCGGTGGCGAGGGATCCAGTGGCGAGAGCCGCGTATGGGTTCCGGTGGCGGATTGGTGCGCCTCCGCGCTGGCCACCGGGGTAACCGGGGCGGCAGCGGACGCGGGCGCAGTTGGAGCAGGG
>JAYVZU010000226.1:0-1794 GCA_043783075.1 Rhodanobacteraceae bacterium | reverse complement strand
GTCGACGCCCTCTTCGGCACCGTAGCTTCGGGTAAGGGAGACGTCGCCGGAACCTACAACGACACAGTCCTCAACCTCGACGCCAAGACCCTCGCCGTCAAGGATTACTTCACCCCCACGCAATCCTCACCCGCCACCAAATCCGGCGTCGCTGTAGCCGGAGCAACCCCCGCCATCTTCGCCCTCAAAGGCAAGGATTACCTTATCTCCGGCGATCGCAACGGCCGCATCTACCTGCTCGACACCACATCGCTCGGCGGCGCCGATCACCACACCCCGGCCTTCGCCACCGCCCCTGTAGTCGCCGCAGACACCGACTTCAGCGGCAACGGCGTCTGGGATAACTTCGCCACCTGGGTCGATGCCGCACACGGCAATCTGCGCTGGGTCTACGCCTCCGTACACGGAGCGGTCAAGATGAAGTTCCCCGGCGCAAACCTCGCCGGAGCCAACGGCGGCATCGTAGCCTTCACGGTCGATTCCACCCGCGCCACCCCCGCCCTCGTCCCCGCATGGAGCTCCGCCGACATCGCCTCGCCCACCGGCCCCGTCACCATCGGCGGCTTGGTAGCGACGCTCTCCACCGGCCAGTCTTCGCGCGTAGCAAAGAAAGATGGCACCCCGTACACCGTCGCCGAGATCGAGAAGATGTCCAAGCCGGCAACGCTCTACCTCCTCGACGGAGCTACCGGAGCCGCCGTGTTCACGAGCGGTAAAGCTGCCACCAGCTTCTCCAACACCGGCCTCACCGCGGGCAACGGGCACGTCTACTTTACGACCCACGACAACACTCTCTATCAGTTCGGCATTCCAGAGGAGCGCTAATATGTTTCCCAATTTCAAAGTAAAAAGTGTTGTTGCCCTATCTGGAATCCTGTCTGGAGTTCTGCTGACCTGCGGCATTGCAGGCGCGCAGGCCGGCAACTGGCTCATGTCCGGCGGCGACGTCCAACGCAGCGGCTGGAACAACGATGAGACCAGGCTCACCCCACAAAACGTCCAGGGCATGAAGCTCCTCTGGACCGTCCAGACCGACGTCTATCCGCAGGCGCTCCACACCCTCATGGATCCCCTCGTCGTCCAGAATGTGCCCATGCCCGGCGGCCCCACGGAGATGGTCTACATCCTCGGTGTTGGCGACACGATGTACGCCATCGACGGCAAAACCCAGAAGATTGCCTGGCAGAAAAAGTGGACCTACGGCGCACCCGCGCCGGAGCGTCTACCCGACGGTGCCCAGCGTCCGCCAGAACCCGTCGACACCAAGCACTACAACTTCCTCAACCCCAAGGGCAGCACCGACGTCCCCGTCATCGGAGAGCCCGACGCCGCTGGCGTTCGTCCCATCTACGTCATCGATGGCGGCGCCAATCTCCACATCATGAGCGACGTCACCGGCGAAGATCTCAAACCCGTCATCAAGGTCGGCTCCACCAGCAAGTTCGCCCTCCAGCTCTATAAAGACCAGATCATCCTCGCCGGTCCCGGCTCCATCTTCTCCACATACATCTCCGGCCCCGACTACGGCAAGGTCACCAAGACCAGCGGCTTTGGCGGCGGCGGCGGTCTGTGGGGACGGCGCGGCCCCGTCATCACCTCCGACGGAACCGTCTGGACCACCACCGGCGACGGCCTCGTCAACCTCAGCGATCCCGATAACCTCATCATCGGCAACAGCATCGTCGGCTTCGCCAAGGTCGGCGACGCCTGGAAGGTCAAGAACTGGTTCACGCCGCCCAACTGGGACTGGCTGCGCCGTCGCGACCTCGACCCCAACAACACTCCCACCGCCTT
>JAYVZU010000225.1:0-5509 GCA_043783075.1 Rhodanobacteraceae bacterium | reverse complement strand
CGCTGTTACCAAGCCTGCGACCACCAGCGAAGTCGCCGCCGTAAGCTCGTCGCCCGGCAAGGTCGAAGCGACTACTGCCCCGACATCCAAGCCCATCGTCGCGACCGTCCCGGCTCCGCGCGATGTAGCGCTCGTTACTCGCACCACTCGCGCCAAGCCTGACGCCGCCGCGCCCACCAAGGCCGCCGACAAGACCGCCGACGGCCAGACATCGCTCATCCGGGCGCTCGGCCTCAAGATCAACCGCATCGTCATCGACGCCGGCCACGGTGGCCACGACTCCGGAACCCTCGGAGCCGACGGCATCGAAGAGAAAGACGTTGTCCTCGACATAGCGCTGCGCGTCGGTAAGCTGCTGCACGAGCGGCTCGGCGCGGAGATCATCTACACCCGCTCCGACGACACCTTCATCCCGCTCGAAACCCGCACCGCCATCGCCAACAAGGCGCAGGCCGACCTCTTCCTCTCCATCCACGCCAACAGCTCGCAGGATTCCAGCGCGCGCGGCGTCGAGGTCTACTACCTCAATTTCACCTCTGACCCCACCGCCCTGGACGTCGCCGCCCGCGAGAACGCCGTCAGCGGAGCCTCCGTCCACCAACTCTCCGACCTGGTGAAGAAGATCACCCTGAAAGACAAGATCTCGGAATCCCGCGAATTCGCCGCCGACGTCGAAGGCTCGCTCTTCAGCGGCTTGACTCGCGGCAACGCCGGGTTGAAAGATCGCGGCGTCAAGAAGGCTCCCTTCGTCGTCCTCATCGGCGCCAATATGCCGTCCATCCTCGCCGAGATCTCCTTCGTCACCAACCCTCGCGACGCCGAGCAGCTACGCCAGCCCGAGTACCGCCAGCGCGTCGCCGAAAGCCTTTACGCCGGAGTCGCCAAGTACGAAAACGGCCTGGCCGGGTCCAAACCCTTAGCCCCCGCCGTCAAACGCGCCTCCCTGCAGTAGTCCGCGCTCAGCGCAACACCACGGTGATAGTCTCAAATTGATGGGCACCTCGATCCGCGCAATCCTCCGCCTCCTCACGGCCGCCGCCGTCCTAGCTGTCGCTGCCTCTGCGCAGACCGCCGCGCCACCCTCCACCACCCTCGTCGAACCGCCCACACCGCTCCTCCCCGAATCCATCGGAGAGTGGAAGCTGACGACCGCCAGCCGGGGCGACTCCGACGCAGCAAAATTCGACTACAGATGTACCCCTGCCAAAGACAACACCGTCCCAGAGGCGGGTGGCGTGATCCCCTGCGCCGGGATCCTCAAAGAAGACGGCCTCAACCGTTACGCCATCGTCACCTACGCACGGGGCGGTTCGTCGGTCGAGATCTTCGCCGAGCAGTTTGTTGACACCACCGGAGCCTACAGCGCCTTCACCTTCTACCGCTCGCTGCTGAAGGCCGAACGCCTTGTCGGGCCGCCCGCTGGTAGCACTACGCTCGAAACTCTCGCCGATGCGGCCGGAACCATTACGTGGGCCGGTTCCAATGTCGTCCGGATCAAAGGTTCGCTCAACAAAGCCGAAATGGCGACGCTCGTCGGTGGTCTGCCGAAGGTCTCCGGCCGCAAAGCCATCGCGCCGCTGCTCCCGTCGCTGCTCCCGTTCGACGTCTCCGGCACCAAACTCGACCCACCCTCCATCCACTACACGCTTGGCCCGATTGCTTACAAAGCCACCGGCGGAAACCTACCTCCCGAGATCCTGGGCTGGGATAAATCCGCCGAAATCGCCACCGCCGCCTACTCCGGCCGCGCCGGCAAGGGAATGCTAACGCTGCTCCTCTACCCCACGCCGCAGATCGCCGGAGACCGCGGTCGCGCCATCGAGAAAGCCATCAACGACGCGGGTGTCGCAGGCTTCGGCACCGTTAAGCTCTTCCGCAACGGCCCTCTCCTAAGCCTCACCACGGGAGGCTTCAAGCCCGACCAGGCTGAGAAGCTTGTCCACGCACCCCACCTGAACGAGCAGGTCAGCTTCGACCAGAAGATGCCGCTCGAGTTCCACGCCGAGATCAAAAAGACCGCGACCCTGCTTGAAGAGATCCTGATCTTCACGGGCCTGCTCATCATCGCGGCGATCGTCATCGGAGTCTTCCTGGGCGGCATCCGCGCCGGCTGGCGAGTCATGCACGGCAAATCTGCCCACAGCGAGCCCGAGTTCCTCACCATCGACCTGCGCGACAAGCCAAAAGCCCTGTTCGCGCCCCGGGAATCCGGTCCCGACAACACAACTCCATAAAATTGTGCTCTCTCGACCCTGCTTGCACCCCTTTAAGTGCAGGCAAGCACCTAAGAAGTTCATTCAACGTATGTTGGGAAAAATCCACAAGCAAACAAAAGGCGAAGTATGGTTACCTGATGTTTACTTCTTAGTAAAAGCTAAGCCTACTATTTTCAGATAGTTGCAATACCGTGCTTTTCACCTTGACACTGCATTTTTGCCCTCATAGTATGCGATTCAGAAAGTTCTGATGGCTTTGCCTCCGTTGGAACTATTCTCCCAAAAGAAGAGGTCGCCCTGTTGCCGGGTGGCCTCTTCGCCTATAAGACCAAAAACTGGTGCAGCAACAACGACCTGAAACGCCGCCAACTCCCAACATGCTAAATTGGTCCGACAACTTCCAGAGGCCCATCATGTTCCCCAAACTAGCTCTAGCCGCCCTCGCCTTAACATCTGCCGCCTTCGCCCAAGACACCCGCACCGTCACCGAACCCGTCATCCCCGCAAGCTGTGTCCAGCTCCCAGCCATGCTCCAGAGCGTTGGCAACATGGTCGACCCTGCCGACGAGCAGATGCTCGACACCGCGCGCATCCAGGCGGCGCTCGACTCCTGCAAGCCCGGCCAGGCCGTCGAACTGAAGCAGCAGAGTGGCAAGAATGCCTTCCTCACTGGCCCTCTCGAACTCCGCTCCAACGTCACCCTGCTCATCGACAAGGGCGTCACTCTCTTCGGCTCACGCGATCCCAAAGTCTACGAGACGCACTTCCCTGACTCCAAACCCGACGACCCCATCAAGTGCGGCACGTCGATCCCGCGCCCCGGCCAGTTCGGTCAGGAAGCCGGCATGGCTCAGGCTGCCAACCTTCGTCTCGGAGGCTGCCGCCCGCTCATCGCCGCGAACAACGTCCAGAACGCCGCCATTATGGGCGATGGCACCATCGACGGCCGCGGCTACGCCAAGCTCCTCGGGAAAGACTTTAGCTGGTGGGAGATGGCTCGCAAAGCCGAGCCCAAAGACGACATCTACTTCTCCACCCGGCTCCTCGTCGCCAGCCACGCCGACGGCCTCGTCATCTACCGCATCACCCTCCACAACTCGCCAAACTTCCACGTCAGCGTCAACCAGACCAACGGCTTCACCGCCTGGGGAGTCCACCTCCTCACCCCGGTCGACAAAAAACTCGACGCCCGCAACACCGACGGCATCGACCCCGGCACCTCCACCAATGTCACTATCGCGCATAGCTGGATCGACAACGGCGACGACAATGTGGCCATCAAGGCCAACGTCCAGCACATCTCCGTGCTCGACAACTACTTCTACACCGGCCACGGCATGTCGATCGGATCCGAGGCCACCGGAGTCGCCTTCCTCTTGGTAGACGGCCTGACGGAAGACCACACCACCTCCGGCATCCGCATCAAGTCCAACGTAACCCGCGGTGGCTTCGACCACGACCTCACCTACCGCAACATCTGCATGCGCGGCGTCCAGAACCCCATCGCCATCTCGCCCTACTACACCAACCAGTCCACCGAGGGCTTCGTCGACCCTGGCTACAAGGGCACCCGCATCCCCGATTACAAGAAGATCGTCCTCGAAAACGTAGTCAGCGAGACCCCCGGCGACGTCCTCATCGCCGGCCTCGACGCCGCCCACCGCACCGAGATCACGCTCAACGGCGTCTACATCAACGGCCTGAAGCCAGCGCAGGTCCACGGCCACTTCGCCGACATCACCATCGGCCCCTCCGCCACCAACATAGACTTCAGCGCCACCGACATGAAGCCCATGCAGCCTGCCGCACCGTCCAAGGTCTTGCTAATCCCCACCTGCGCCGGCAAGTTTGTTCCAATGCAGTAGATCCAAAATTACTGTGCCGCTTGCCTCTTCCCTCTGCCAAAGCGATTGATCAGGTCGATGGTTCCGCCCTGGACGACGATGGAGAAGATAACGACAATATAGGTAGTCGCCAGAATCCAGCCACGTCCGCTGGACGCCGGGACCGAGAGCGCCAGAGCAATCGATAACCCTCCCCGCAATCCTCCCCAGGTCAGGGTCAGGATGGATGTCTCATGTCCCCGCTGGAACCAACGCACGAGCATAACGATCAGTGCAACTACGATACCTCGAATGAGTGTCACTCCAATCGCTGCCATCATGCCGGATTCCAGCGTGAAGCGGCTGAATGGAATCACCAGAACCTCAAGTCCCAACAGAACAAACAGGATCGAGTTTTGCACTTCGTCAATCACCTTCCAGAAGCGATCCAGTGACGCGTGCGATATTTCCGTGTGGTGGTGCGTCAGATTGAACCGCCGCAACGCTAACCCAGCTGCAACTGCCTCCAACGGAGCCGACACATGGAACGTCTCCGCGAGCGCATAACCGCCCAGCGCCAGCGATAGGGTCAGCAGAACTTCAATCTCGAAAGCCTCGACGCGCCGCATCAGTTCTGAAGCAAAAAAGGCAAGCGCAACCCCAAGCAGCAACCCACCGGCGGACTGCATGATCAGCATTAGGCCAATGTGTCCGATGGAAGGAGCCGCACCCCGCGATGCGGCAAGCACCGCCAGAAACAGCACCGCGCCGATGCCGTCGTTGAAGAGAGATTCCCCAGCGAGTTGTGCCTGAATGTTCTTGGCAACACCCACCCGGTGCAGCATCTCAAGAACTGCGATGGGATCGGTCGGAGAGATCAGCGCTCCGAAGAAGAGACATTCCATCCAGGGAACTGGACTACCCACCAGCGCAAGCGCCCAATGCATCGCCACCGCCATGCACGCCGTCGAGAGCACCGTGCCGATAACCGAAAGCAGTCCCACCGCAAGCTTTTCCTGCGCCAGATACTCGAGGTCAAGCAGAAATGCCCCGGCAAAGAGCAAGAGGCCGAGCATTCCATGCAGAATCAGGTCCTCGAACTGGAGCCGTTGCACCAGGGTGATCGCCCAAGTATGCAGCCCCGGAATCGAGTGACTCAATAACATGAGTGCAATCGACGAGACAAACGTCAGGACCATGCTGCCGATCGTCACCGGTAGACGCAGCACGCGCGAGCTTAACCAACCAAAGCAGGCTGCTGCGGTAACAATCAGGCTGACGATGGCCAGGGTGGTCATAGAGACAAGTGTAGTGGGCGTTTCGCACTAAAACTCTACCCCTGGCGCCACAAACTCGCAGCATCCCCCAAAATGCTCTAAAATATGAAAGGCAGGCCGATGTAGCTCAGTTGGTAGAGCAACTGATTCGTAATCAGTAGGTCAGCGGTTCAACTCCGCTCATCGGCTCCAT
>JAYVZU010000224.1:0-1798 GCA_043783075.1 Rhodanobacteraceae bacterium | reverse complement strand
GAAGGCGAAATACTGAGATTCTTCGCTGCGCTCAGAATGACCTCGGTATTGGGGTCTGGAGTTGTGACCCCCACCTCAATCGCGGTGGGGCTGCGATTGAGATGGGGCACCCGGAGGGATGGGGCGGACGAAAGTGGGCGTACCTCAGGGGCTGAAGCCCGGTTCTGTGGTGCGGGTTAGATGCCAAGCCTGAAGGCTTGGCCTACCTAGAAGCGGGGGCCAGGACAAGAGCGAGTGCAAGGGCAGCCGCAGAATCCTTCGCTTCGCTGCGGAATGGCAAATGAGGGTGGGATTCGTGTCTCCCACTCATCGCGGTGGGGTTCTGATGAGTGGGCACACGAACAATTCTGGCTGAAAAGGTGTCGAGGGTATGGGTGAGATTGGGCTTTGTCGGGGTCCTGACGGTTACCGAGTGTCGAGCACGGTCCGTTGGAGTATGCACCCTGGGCACTATTCGACTCGCTTTGCTCGCTCGGGATGACGGATGGGTTGGTGGTGGCGGTTGGGTGGGGGTTGGGGATTGAGACGAATCAATAGTTGGGGCCGTGATAGTGGTGTTTTTGCTGGGGATGTCAGATTGGTCTAGCCAATTTTGGGTTGGATGCCGTAGGATTGGCCGTGGATTTCGACGCGGAATAAATTCAGGCTTGAAACTAACGAATAGGGGATATCGGCATGGCTTTGGAAAATGGTGGACGTCGAGAGTTTTTGAAGGTTGGCGGGACGGCTTTGGCGGCGTCTACTGTGGGCTGGAGTGCGAAGAGCTATGCCGCGGTTCTGGGCGCGAATGATCGCGTGCGCGTGGGCGTGATTGGTGCGGGAGACCGGATGCTTGGCGGAGATATTCCGGCGTTTGTGCAGCACCAGAAGGAGATGAACTTCGAGCTGGTTGCGGTGTCGGATATCTGGAAGGTGGCGCGGGAACGAGGCGCGGCCGCGATTGAGAAGAAGAGCGGCAGCAAGCTGGATTTGTGCCGCAATAACGATGAGCTTTATGCGCGCAAGGATGTCGACGCGGTGATTATTGCGACGGCGGACTTCCAGCACGCGCGGCATGGCATTGAGGCCGTGAAGGCTGGTCGGGACGCGTATGTCGAGAAGCCGACGGCGCACTTTATGGACGACGCACGGGACTTCCGCGCGGCGGTTCATAAGAGCGGGAAGATCGTTCAGGTTGGCACGCAGCGTCGCAGCACGCCTAGCTATATGAAGGCGGCGGAGTACATCCAGAGCGGCGCGTTTGGCGACATTGTGATGGTAGAGATGAGCTGGAATGTGAACCAGCCGGGACGCTGGCGTCGGCCGAACGATGTGCCGTTACTGAAGGCGGAGGATACGGACTGGGAACGGTATTGCATGGGCCGGATCAAGGACAAGTTCGATGCGCGGAAGTACCTGGAGTTCCGTCTGTTCTGGCCGTATAGTTCGGGAATTCCTGACCAGTGGCTGGTCCACCAGATTGATACGGTGCATTGGTTTACGGGTCTTCCGCATCCGCGCAGCGTGGTTGCAAACGGTGGGATCTACCACTGGAAGGATGGCCGGACCAACTGGGATACGATGACGGCGGTGTTCGACTATGGCCCGTTGGACGATTTGTCCAAAGGGTTTCAAGTTCAGTACACGTCGCGGTTTACGAACTCGGCTGGTGGGACCAAGGAGCTGTACTACTCGAACGCCGGCATGATCGATATGGACCAGCAGACGGTGACGCCGACGGGTGGTCTGACGAAGCGTTTTGCGGACGAGATGAAGATGGAGCCGAACTTGTTGCCGACTTTGTCGCTGGGTACGGACA
>JAYVZU010000223.1:0-16609 GCA_043783075.1 Rhodanobacteraceae bacterium | reverse complement strand
CGTGTGCCATTCCCAAGCAAACTAGGCGCGATAGTCCTGTATCTCGTTGGGCTGAAAACCTATTAGATAGGTGACTGTTTCAATCCAGCGAGCGATGTTTTGCACCCGGAGCTTTCGGAAAGTAAGTTCCCAATAGAAAATATGGGTCGTCAAGTCTTGACAGATGTTGCACGGGCAAACGAAGCTTGACCCTGCAATCTACCCAATTCGCCTTCGGCCTTCAATGGAAAGGGCTGGTGCGGAGCGCTGGAACCATCTGCAACGACCGCCAAGATTCGCGGTTTTGAAACAGACAAGGAGCTTTTCTGATGTCAGTAGGCAAAATCTGGCGTTTTCGGTTTCAAATCCTTTCAATTGCCGCGGTATTGTTGGGGCTTTGCGCGGGGCAGCTTCCCCTGGACGCGCAGGAAAAGAGCTGGTCGGAGGCCGTCAATTCGCCCTCAGACAACTCGCACTACACTCCGCTGACCCAGATCACAAAAGAGAACGTGAAAGACCTGAAGGTAGCCTGGACGTATCCCACAAGCGACACGATCGCGTATACCTTTGCGCCGCTGGTGGTGGGGAATCGAGTCTATGTGCTCGCTCGTTCGAACTCTTTAGTGGCCCTCGATGCAACTACCGGAAAAGAAGTCTGGATTCATTCCAAGATGACCGGCATCTCCAATCGTGGGATCGCGTTCTGGCAGAGTCCCGATGGGAAGGATCGTCGGCTTATTTTTGCGATTCACCATCAGTTGCAGGAACTGGACGCAGATACTGGAAAGTCGATCCTGACGTTTGGGGATCAGGGATTCATCGATCTTCGTGTCGGACTTGGACGTCCGCTGGGCGATATCTTCCGCATTCAGGCTTCCAGCCGAACGCAGGTCTTCGGGGATCTGGTGGTGGTTGGGTCGGCCACTGGCGAAAACTACATGGCCACCCCGGGCGACATTCGCGCCTTCAACATTCTTACCGGGAAACTGGCATGGCAGTTCCACGCGATCCCGCACACGGGCGAACCGGGTGCCGACACATGGCCCAAGGACGCCTACAAGTACATCGGCGGCGCCAATACCTGGGGCGATATCACCATCGATCGCAAGCGCGGGATTGTCTATCTACCCACGTCGTCGGCGAAGTATGAGCTGTTTGGTGGTGACCGTCCAGGCAAGAATCTCTATACCGATTGCCTCGTCGCACTGGACGCAAAGACCGGCAAGCTCCTCTGGTACTACCAGATGATTCACCACGATATCTGGGATTGGGATAACGTTGCTGCGCCGCAGCTCGCGACGGTAAAGCACAATGGCAAGTTGGTCGATATCGTTGCACAGGCCGGTAAGACTGGCTTTCTCTACGTCTTCGATCGCGTGACTGGAAAGCCGCTTTGGCCCATCGAAGAGCGTCCGGTTCCTCAGTCGGATTTCCCTGAAGAAGTGACCTCGCCGACGCAGCCGTTTCCCACAGTTGTCCCACCCTTCGCTCGGCAGACGTTTACCGCAGACGATGTGAATCCATACATCCTCACGGATTCGGAGCGGGCCGATCTTAAGGCGAAGATCAATGCGGCAAAAAATGGCCCTGTCTTCACCCCACCCGGCATGGGCGACACGGTGCAGATGCCAGGGAATCGGGGAGGCGCAAACTGGGCCAGCACCAGCGCAAATCCTGTCAAAGGCTACGTGTATGTAGCGGCCTATGACGCGCCGGCGCTTCTTCATATGACTGACGAGGCTCCCGGTGCGCCCAAGGTTCTGGCGACTTCTTCCGGAGCCGGAACTACTGGCCTTGAGCTGTACTCGCAGAACTGCGCAATGTGCCACGGAGCTACGCGGGCGGGCGAACTCGGCCCATCGTTGCTGGATATTGCAGGTCGCCGCACGGTCGAATCCATCAAGGCGTTGATTCAGAGTGGACAGGGGCAGATGCCGTCGTTTGCCGGTCTCGGGGACGAGAAGGCACAGGCGATTGCGCAGTACATCTTCGACCCCCGGCTTGAAGTTGTTCCGATGGGAAACGGCAACCGGCGCGACCAGGGTGCCGGCGGTGCTGGACCTGACACCGGGCCGATCGTAGGCTCTGGCGGCGCACCTGCCGGACAGGCCGCTCCCGGCGCAAAACTTGTCGGGCAGAATCCTTACGGGGCAATGGCGGGCCTGCCGTATCCCACTGGCGTCGCGGCTCCGAAGCGGTACTACACCAATTGGAATGTGATGCCGACGATCGGAAGCCCACCTTGGACCAGCCTGGTTGCCTACGACTTGAACAATGGTTCCATTCGGTGGAAGATTCCGCTGGGCGATGATCCCGAACTCTCGCCCAAGGGGATTTTGAACACCGGAATCCGTCAGGAGCAGCGCGGGATTATGCCTACGGCTACTGGACTCGTCTTTGTGGCGACCAGCGACGGCAAGCTGCGCGCGTTCGATGACGACAATGGCAAGCAGATCTGGTTTGCCGATATGCCTGGAGGGAATCGGGCCGTCCCGGCGATGTACGAGGTGGATGGAAAGCAATACATCGTCATCAGTGCAACGACACGCGTGGGAACCGGAGTCGGCGCAGGGGCCGGAACAAGTTCTGCGATGCCGATGCCGCCCGTCGATCCCACGGCTCCGCCGCCGGCTTACGTCGTGTTTGCTCTGCCGGACAAATCTCACTAAGCCCGTCGTTCAAGGGCAAGAAGCCCCTGATGCGTCATTCGGGATACTGCCTTCGGGTGGTATCCCTCCTTTTTGATTGGCAGGTGTTTGCGCGCTGGTTTGACCTATTTCAAGCGTTTAAGCTTGGGATGAATTTGGTAAAGTGAAATTTGAGACAATATTCGCAAATTAGCTGAGATTGCGAGTGCCTTGGAAGTCGACCGAAGTCGAGTGGTCAAACCAAAGACGTGTGGGTTGCCATCCTATCTTGGGTGTTGCCGAAATGACGCACATCGGCCAAAGCGATGGAGGGCAGATGCAACTGAACGGTTGCTGGGAGAACTTTGATATTGCGAATAGTCAGCAAGTTGATGCCAGTTAATAATCCGTAAGCTCGCGTCTAAAGTGGGAGGCTGCTTCGTCAAAGTGCAGAGGTCGGGTTCGGGTCTGTCAATTGAGACAAATTTGTACGAAGGCCTTCAAGGCGGTACCGCGATTGCAATATAGTGGAAGTATCGTAAAACATTCGATTCTGACGTATCAGGTCGATTCAAGACTCAATCTGCTGATGAAGCACGATCTAGGAGATTTCATGTTCAAGACAGTGGTGGCAGCCGCATCGGTTGCCGTTATGGCTATTCTTCTGGTTCAAGGAGCCCCCGTATCTCAGGCTCAGACGGGCAGCGTCCACCCAGTTAGTCCGAAGGTTCGTGCGGGCCAGGCGCAGTTTGAGAAGGTTTGTATGCAGTGTCACGCGACCGTCGAGGGGCAGGTGAGTTTTGGCCCGAACCTTCATGGCGTGCTGAAAGGACCACACCCGCGCAAGCCGGTTCCAGAGATCCGTTTGCAGATTAAGAATGGCAAGGGCAAGATGCCGGGGTTTGGCGATAAGGTTACCGCTCCCGAGATGGATAATCTGATTGCTTATATGAAGACCCTCTAGCTTCCTCCGAGTTGAAATCGCGGGATTTACCTATTGCGCTGCTGCCAGGAATGGAGCAGCGCATCCGTGTTTGCACGGCCGATTTATGTCGCTTCGGAGTCGTCTTCGGAGTTCGACTATTTCAAGCAGCCTGTCGGGATGTACTATTGGGGGCGGTTCCGCGAGGGGCAGTATCTGGGAGGCAGTGGATCGTTTATGGCGGGTGTGGACCGTCGTGAATTTCTGTTGTCAGGTGCGGCAGCCCTGACCGCTTCCTCGAAGAGTCTGAATGCCGAAGGTATAGGAGTGGTGCCAGTGCAGCAAACCAATGCAACTCATGTGGATGGGGTTCAGGCTGAGCCGCCAGCCCTGAAGTTTGTGATGCGGGTCTCGGTTGAAGTCAGCGCTCCCATGGAATTGGGTGAGATCGCCGGAGTGAAGAAGCGGATCATTCCGATAACCGGCGGTTCCTTCGAGGGGCCGGGCATCAAAGGGAAGGTTCTTCCATTCGGGGCAGACTGGCAGTACACACGGCCGGACGGAGTGGCAGTGCTGGAGGCTCGTTACACGCTGCAGACTGACGATGGGCGTTTGATTACAGTCGAGAATCGTGGGTTCCGCCACGGCGTGCCCGGGCTGGCAGCGATGATTGCGTCGGGAAAGAAAGTGCCGAGGTCGCAGTACTACTTTGTGACGGCCCCGGTGTTCGAGGCCTCCGACGAAGGCCTTGCGTGGCTGACGAAGGCTATCTGTGTGGGCGAGGCGGAACGCCAGACAAATCGCGTGGTCGTGGACGTCTGGCAGGTGGGTCGGGACTGGAAGGTTTAGGCCCAAGTTCATCCAGCGCACACGTTTGGTCGCGTGTCTGACGAGTCTGTGCTGGAATGGATGGGACTGGAGTTCCTGATGCGTACACAAGTTGGAATCGTTGGAGCAGGCCCCTCTGGACTGGTGCTTGCACACCTACTGCATGCTGCGGGAATTGAAAGTGTGATTCTCGAGGCTCGGAGCCGGGAGTATTGCGAGGGGCGAATTCGCGCCGGTGTACTCGAACAGGGCACGGTTGATTTGATCGAGGGACTTGGCCTCGGCGCGCGGATGAAGAGCGAGGGGCTTCGCCACCATGGCGTGGAGCTTGGCTTCCGCAACAAGCGACATCATCTGGACTTCGAAGATCTGGTGGGAAAGACCGTGATGGTCTACGGCCAGCATGAGGTCGTGAAAGACCTGATTGCGGCTGCCGAAGAGAAGAAGATTCCAATTCTATTCAACGTCGATCGTGTATTGCTGCGTGAGATCGCGAGTGAGTCACCGTCGATTGAGTTTGATCACAAGGGTGTAACGCAGACGCTCACCTGCGACTTTCTGGCCGGCTGCGACGGCTTCCATGGCGTCAGTCGGCCCTCGATCCCGAAGGGAATTCTGACTACCTATGAACGCGTGTATCCGTTCTCCTGGCTCGGGATATTGGCGGATGCGGCCCCCTCGCAGGATGAGCTTGTGTACATGAATAGCGAGCGCGGATTTGCGCTGTTCAGCATGCGCTCGCCCACCGTAACGCGGCTCTATCTGCAGTGTGACAACGATACAGATATCCAGCAGTGGTCGGACGATCGAATCTGGACTGAACTGCTGGCGCGGTTGCGCTGCAATGATGGATGGAAGCCGAACATTGGGCCAATCACGCAGAAGAGCGTGACCCCGATGCGCAGCTTTGTAACCGAGCCAATGCAATATGGGCGGCTCTATCTGGTGGGCGATGCGGTGCATATTGTTCCGCCCACCGGCGCGAAGGGTATGAACCTTGCAATCTCCGATGCAAAGGTTTTGTCCGAGGGGTTTGCGCACTTTTACCGCACCAGTTCGCTTGCTGGGTTGGATAGCTACTCTTCGATTTGTCTACGCCGAATCTGGAAGGCGCAGCGCTTCTCGTGGTGGATGACGACGCTGCTGCACCGGATGCCGGACGCGAATGAATTCGATCATCGGCGGCAGATGGCGGAACTGGATTATGTGACGAGTTCGCGTGCGGCAGCGGTGTCGCTTGCAGAGAATTACGTTGGCCTTCCGATGGAGGGCGCGCTTTGAGATGGGCAGTTCTGGGCGCGGAGACAGGGTGCCTGTAGAAGCACAGCACGACCCCTTCGTCCACGCCGGAGAGGGCGTGCTGACTCTGCGCCTTTTGCCGGTGGTGTCATTTACTTTTGTGGCTTACCTCTGCATCGGCCTGCCTCTGGCGATCTTGCCGACTTACGTTCACAGAACGTTTGGCGCGAGTGTTTTGTTGGCTGGCCTGCTCGTCAGTCTGCAATACATCGCGACGTTTGCAAGTCGGCCCTATGCAGGGCACATGTCAGATCGGACGAGTCCGAAGCGCGTCGTGATTCAGGGCCTGGTGGCTTGTCTGGGCAGTGGATTGTTGATGGCCGCAGCAGCTCTGCTGGTGCATCTTCCATGGGTTAGCTTGACGACGATTGCCCTAAGCCGGCTGGCTCTCGGTTACGGGGAGAGCATGACGTCGACCGCCGCGATGATGTGGGGCATCGGCCGCATTGGTGCTGCGAACACGTCGAAGGCCATCGCCTGGAACGGGATCGCGACCTATACGGCGTTGGCGATTGGTGCGCCATTGGGCGCGTTTCTGGAGCCACACTTTGGGTTTGTGTCGGTGGGGGCGGCAGTCTTGTTGGTCAGTAGCGCTGCGCTGGTGACGGCAATGCGCCTCGGAGCTACGCCGGCTATCAAGGCCGAGCGGGTTCCACTGCGCTCGATCCTTAGCGGCGTATTGCCATACGGCATGGCTCTCGCCATTGGCGGCCTCGGGTTCGGAGTGATCGCAACGTTTATTACGTTGTACTTTTATCATCTGAACTGGCAGGGAGCGTCGGTTTCGCTGACCATCTATGGCACGTCGTTTGTTGTAACCCGCTTGCTCTTTGTTGGAATGATTGACCGCTTCGGCGGATACCGTGTTGCTGCGGCTTCATTTCTCGTCGAAGCGATCGGGTTGGTGGTTCTCGCGGTGCCGCATCGCTCGCTGGCATTTGTTGGTTGCGGCCTGATCGGCATGGGCTTCTCGCTTGTCTTTCCGGCGCTGGGTGTCGAAGTGGCGAATGCATTTCCGGCATCGGTGCGTGGTTCCGTGCTGGGCATCTATTGTTCGTTTGTCGACTTCTCTCTGTTCGTCGCTGGACCAATTGCAGGCGCTGTCATTGGTGCTTATGGATACGGTGCAGTCTTCACAAGTACCGCAGTTGCGATCCTGCTGACGATGTTCGGTACCGTGTGGCTGGGATGGAGTAAGTTGCGCGCTACTCCGTGAGGACAGCCTTCGTGAGGTTGCGCGGATGATCCACATCAATGCCACGCGCGACAGCCATGAAGTACGAAAGCAGCTGAAGCGGGACGACTTCGCAGAGACAGAGTAGAGGCTCTCGCGCCGGCGTGACGGGGATGAAGTGGGTGGCGATGGCCTCGACTTCGCGGTCGCCGTTGTTGGATATGGCGAGGATGTCGACGCCCTGGGCTCGCATGTCGCGCATGAGCTGTACGACCTTTTCGTAACGCTGCACTGAGTCAGGATTTGCGTCATCGCGTGTGGCAATCATGACCAGTGCGGTGCCGTCGCTGAGCAGGGCGTTGGGGCCATGCTTCAGTTCGCCACTGGGATATCCCTCGGCATGCAGGTAGGCAGATTCCTTCATCTTCAGCGCGCCCTCGCGAGCGATGGGGTAGTGGACGTCGCGGCCAAGATAAAGGAAGTTGTTTGTGTTGCGGTATTCATTCGCGATCGTGGCGATGCGCGAATTCCAGTCTTCAATCTGACTGCGGAGCAGTTCTGGGACTTGAGAGAGTTCGGATAGCCGCGTCGCAAGGTCGGGCTGGGAGATAGTGGTACGCGTTTGGGCTGCGAGTAATGAGAGTAGGTAGAGATTCAGAAGCTGCGCAGTGAAGCTCTTGGTTGCGGGTACGGCTCGCTCGCGTCCTGCAAGAGTGGGGAAGGAGGCATCAGCCTCCCGCGCCATGGTTGAGCCTGGCACATTCGTGATGGCGAGAGTTAGCTGATGGGCAATGTTGGCAGCTCGCAACACTGCAAGTGTGTCCGCGGTTTCGCCGGATTGCGACACGACGATCAGCGACGCATGCTTGCGGGTTCGCTTGGGGCGATAGATGTATTCGCTGGCGTACTCGACGTCGACCGCGATGCCGCTTTCGCCCTCGATCATCAACTCGGCCACCATCGCTGCGTGACGGCTGGAGCCGCTTGCGGCAATGACGATCTCTCCGGTCAGTGACTTCAGCCACTTGAGCAGGGGCTCGCAGGCATTCACTCGGAAGCTTCCATTCTCGACGTACTGGTCGAGCGTCGCGGCGAGGCACTGCGGCTGTTCATAGATCTCGCGGAGCATCCAGTGCTGGTAGGGAAGTGGGGTTTGATTCGGTTCCATTATCTTTGTCATCTCAGTCGTCCCGAAATTTGATGGTAGCTCTTGTGGCTTGGATGCGTTGTGGAGGGATCAGCTAGAATCTCGCCATGCGCTTCTACTCTCTGTGTCTTCTTGTCGCAGGTATTGCGAGTTCTCCCGTGTTGGCGCAGTCGCCGCCAACGTCGTTGCAGGCTCAGGTGGAAGCGATCGCCGCCCAGCACCATGGCAGGGTTGCATTGTTTGGCGAGAATCTTGCCACGCACCAATCGGTGGCAATTCAACCCGACACGCCGGTCCAGACTGCCTCCGTCATTAAACTCGCGATTCTGTATGAGGCACTGGAGCAGATTCGAGTTGGCAAGATCCATCTGGAGGACAAGATTACCGAGGCTCCGGGTGATCGGGTGCCGGGGTCTGGGATTCTGACCTTGCTGGATGCGCCACTCACGTTGACCTTCAAGGATGTGCTGACGCTGATGGTGATGATGAGCGACAATGCGGGGGCGAATCTGGCGATGGATCACGTTGGGATTGCAAAAGTAAATGACCGAATGGCCAAACTGGGCCTCAAGAATACGTATCTGTACAAGAAGGTCTTTGCGCCACTCCCACCCAACGTGGTGATGCCTGCTGACCAGAAGAAGTTTGGCCTGGGTAAGACGACTGCGCGCGAGATGGCGACGCTCATGGGGAAGTTCGTCGCCTGCGATCTGGCTGAGCCGGGGAATCCTGCGCAGCCGGAGGATGCTGCCCTGTGTGCTGTCGCGTTGAAGATACTGCATGTGCAGTTCTATCGTTCGGCGATTCCCCGGTATCTGGATGGAATGCCCGGGGCTACGGGGGATACGATTGCGAACAAAACCGGGTCACTGGATGCGGTGCGGAACGACGTTGCTGCGATCTCGACGAAAGACGGGATGGTCGTGCTGAGTGTATTTACCTTTGAGAATGCCGACCACTCCTGGGGTGCAGAGCAGGAGGGCGAACTGACCATCGCAAAGCTGGCTCGTGTCATCATAGAGGGGTGGTCTCCTGCCGGACTAACCCCGTGGCCCGGGGCTATAGTTCAGGTCGGGCAGCCGATAGATGTTAAGCATTGACAAACGACTGTAGACGGATTCAACTGACGCTACTCAATCGAAGGTTTTGCAAGCCGTAGTAAGAAGGCGCACGGAACGACGTAGGAAGGCATTTCTTTTCCTCACGGAAGCCTGACCGACACTCACGACCCAACCAGATCAGCTACGCGACAGCAGACCATGCTGTGCGGTTCGCCTTTGCCATTTTGAATTGCTTTTTTGGAGGAACCATGATGTTGGTGCACAAATATTTTAGAAAGACTTTGACTTTATCTCTTTTGCTTGCAAGCCTTGCGGTAGTGGCTCCCGCACAGGAGACTATGGGTAGCATCTCGGGCACTGTGACCGATAAGTCGGGCGCATTCATCAAGGGCGCGACAGTTACGTTGTTGAATACAGACCGTGGCGCGGTGCAGCGCACACTTTCGACGAATAGTTCGGGCTTCTACACAGCCGGCTCACTTCCGCTTGGCACCTACACCGTCAAGATTGCAGATAGCGGCTTCAAGAGCGAAGATATTACGGGCCTGGTGTTGCACGTTAACGACTCGCTGACTGTGAACCGTGCACTCGTCCCGGGCAACCAGAGCGAAGTCGTTACTGTGACGGCGGATCAGGTGCAGTTGAACTTTGAAGATGCCACCTCCGCGGGCTTGGTAAGCGGCGCTCAAATGAAGGAATTGGTTCTGAACAATCGCAACTATGAGCAGCTCGTGCAGCTTCAGCCGGGCGTTGCATACGGTGGCGCGAACGATCAGCTCTATGTTGGCTCAACGGTTCCCGGTGGCTCTTCCAACACGGTTGCGTTCTCCATCAACGGTGGGCGTTCAACCTCCAACAATTGGACCGTCGACGGTGCCGACAACGTCGATCGCGGCGCAAATCTTACGCTACTGACCTTCCCGTCGGTGGATGCGATTGCGGAGTTCAAGACTTTGCGCGGGCAGTATTCGGCAGAGTTCGGTCGCAGTGCTTCGGGCCAGATCAACGTGATTACGCGCTCGGGAACGAATGCCATCCATGGCACGGTCTACGAGTTCTTCCGCAACGATTACCTGAATGCCAACACGTGGGCCAACAAGAACACGGCGTTGCCATCCAACTTTACCGCTCGCCCCAAGCTCCGCTACAACGACTTCGGCGGAACCATCGGCGGTCCAGTATGGATTCCGAAGATCTACGATGGCCGCGATAAGACCTTCTTCTTCTTCTCGGAAGAGTCACGCCGCGTCATTCAGTATGTCTCCGGCCTCTCGCTGGTCCCAACTGCTGCGGAGCGGTCTGGCGATTTCTCAAACGCGTACTACAGCACCGGCGGAACGACCTATGCGCAGGGCCCGGTTGCTGTGTGCACCGCCTTCAATCCGACCACCGGCGTGTGTACTGCATCTGGCGCCAAGATCACAAACATCTCACCGACTGCTGCGGCATATATCAAGGACCTTTACGCGGCAGTTCCATTGCCCAACAGCGCAGCCGACGTTGCGTCTGGTATTGATCCGCACTTCCTGAATTCAACCGTCCCCAATACCTTCAACAACGACCAGATCGCGTTTCGTATCGACCATTCGATCGGCTCGAAGATCAATCTCTTTTACCGCTACATTCATGACACTCTTCCCGTAAACTCGGGCTCTGGGACGTTCACCTCCGTGCCGATTCCCGGAATTGCAAACACTGTAACTCGCCAGCCCGGAACGATGCAGATGGGCCATGGAACGGTGGTGTTCTCGCCTACCCTGGTGCTGGATATGGGGTATGCGTACTCCAAGGGCGCGATTGAAATTGATCCGGTCGGTGCTCTAACCACTGCAAACTCTCCCGACGTCAAGGTCGCACTGCCCTTTGCCAACACACTGGGCGTCATCCCGACCCTGGGTTTCAACAGCACGTTGACCGCTCTGGGCAGCACTGGTATCTATCGCGACTACAACATCAATCACAACGCGTTTGGCAGCATCACGAAGACTCTCGGACGCCAGACGCTGGTCGCGGGCATCAGCTACGATCACTACCAGAAGCGCGAGAATAATACCGGCGGCAACCAGGGTGGATTCAACTTCAGTGCAGGTACGGTTCCGGCCCTTGCTGGTGCAAATACCGCGCTCTCATCTGAAACTACATTTGCGAACTTCCTGTTGGGAAATGCCAACGGCGCTGGATCGTCGGCTGGCTTCTCGCAGACATCGCTCGCCATCACTCCGGATATTCAGGAGAACGTCTTCGAGGGATTCGTTCAGGACAACTGGAAGGTGAAACCGCGGCTGACAATTAATGTTGGTGTGCGATATAGCTACTTCGGTCAGCCTATCGATGCCAATGGCCGCCTAACCAGCTTCGACCCCAGCGCCTACGATGCGTCCAAGGCTCCGACCATCGATAAGACCGGCTCCGCTTGCTTCACGGCAACCTGCTCCAGCAACGGGCAGAACAGCACGACCTCCAACCCGAACGCGGACTATGTTGGCCCGAACTACCTGAACGGAATTATCTCGGGTGGTGGCACGGTTGGGGGCCATGCATCGAAATACGGCTCCAAGGTAGGTGCGACGGACAACAAGAACTTTGCTCCGCGCGTCGGCTTCGCGTACGACCTCTTCGGCAATGGCAGGACGTCTCTGCGCGGTGGCTACGGCTGGTCGTTCGATGAGTCGGAAGTGAGCTACTACGAGACAGCCGTCTTCAACAATCCGCCGGCTGTCAGCACCTACACGCTGACGACCACACCGGTCGACGCGATCACCGGCGCCAGCACGGCGACAACCGCCCCCAGCACCACTCCGGGCCGCGTCTATGCCTCGCCGCTGAACTACCACACGCCGTATGTCCAGCAGTTCTCGCTGGATATCCAGCAGATGATTTGGCCAACATTCATGATCGACATCGGCTACTTCGGGACCCACGGTACGCATCTTCTCGGTCTGATCAACATCAACGAGGCTGTGCCGGGTTCTTTCGTTGGCAACATTTCGCCAACCGATGTCTCCGCAACCTGCGTTTATCCCGGCACCACAACTCCTGCGTACATCAGCACGGCTTGCGACAAGGGTCTGAACCAGATCAAGCCCTACAAAGGTTACTTCGCGATTGATGCAGTGCGGTCGGTTTTCTCGTCGAACTACAACTCGCTGCAGGTGAAGGTGACGAAGCGCTTCGCCGGCAAGAGCATGATCGACGCGAACTACACCTGGTCGCGCGACCTGACGAACTCGCAGAACGATTACAGCTCGCCGCCACAGAACACCTATAACCCGAACGGCGACTATGGCCGCGCGGCGATAGATCGGACGAACATCATCACGATCGACGGCATCTACGAGTTGCCCTTCATGAAGAATCAGAACGGTCTCGTGGGCCGAGTGGTTGGCGGCTGGCAGGTGAGCGGCATCTATGCGATCAACTCGGGCCTGCCACTAACCCCGAGCGCGAGCGCGGGCGGCACGGTCTTCTACGGCTACACCAACGTCATCAACGGCCAGGCCAACGGCAATGTCTACTCGGATGCAGCTGGAATCGGCATCTCGGGTAGCACCGCGGCGGGCTTCCGGCCGGACATGATTGCCAATCCCAATCAGGGTTATGGTCAGCAGATCCACAATAAGGGCGAGTGGTTCAATCGCGGAGCCTTCAGCGCGCCGCTGCCGCTTAGCTATGCCGTCGGAAACTCGCACCGCGGTGTGATTAATGGACCGGGCTTCAACCGTCTGGACCTTGGCATCTTCCGCAACTTCAAAATTGTGGAAGGCGTCGCTTTCCAGTTGCGTGGCGAAGGATTCAACGTCATCAACCACACCAACCTCCAGACTGTCGGGACCGCCTCGACGACTGCCTCTACCTTTGGCATCGTCACGGCTGCCCGAGACAACCGCATCCTGCAGATTGCCGCGAAGATCAACTTCTAGGCTGCCGAACTTGCGTCACAACAACTGCTTCATTCTCGTAGGGCGGGTGAGATGGTTCACCCGCCCTCTTTATTCGTGTCGGGCAGTTCACCGCTAAGTAAATGAAATGATGTAGCTTGTTGGCGCTCGATGCCGATCGCCCAGGTGAAGCGCCCGACCGAGCGGCAATATCGCGGAGGGGGGAGTATCATTTGGCTATCTGTATCCGTCTAACCTCCTGTTGGGTTTCCGCCCGGCAGGAACTTCTGGAGAAGATCGCGCCGCCTATGCCTAAGCTCTCAAAGATCATGTTGCTTGCCGTCTCGGTTGTATTGGTTGTGGCGGTATTAATTGGGGCACGTTCGACCGGCGTCAGCGCCGCGACGGAGCCACAGGCGGACGCCTATCGGCAGATCAACGTGTACAGCGAGGTGCTGCGTCACATCCAGTCGGATTACGTGGAAGATCCGAACGTCGGTGCTGTTACGAATGGCGCGCTGCGTGGCCTGCTGGAATCGCTCGACGCGGACTCCAGCTACCTTACGCCCGCAGACTATAAGGCTTACAAGGCCGATCAGGCGAAGAACACCGGCAAGGCGCAGGTGGGTATCAACGTTTCCAAACGCTACGGCTATGCGACCGTGATCTCGGTTGTGCCGGGCAGTCCAGCCGATAAAGCCGGATTGGTCGACGGTGATATTTTGGAGGCGATTGCGGGTCGCGACACACGCGATCTCTCCCTGGCCATGATTGAGATGATGCTCGCCGGGACGCCCGGATCAGAGCTGACTGTCGGCGTAGTGCGTCCGCGCAAGGCGGTTCCGGACAAGCTTACGATGACGCGGACGATGGTCACGCAGGCTCCGCTGGCCGAGACACTCTATGAGAATTCGACGATCCTGTATCTGAAGCCGGCGGTGCTGGATAAAGAGCATGTTGCGTCGCTTGAGGGCCGTCTGCGCGCCCAGGAAAAGTACGGCAGCAAGAAGATTCTGCTCGACCTGCGCGACGTTTCAGCGGGCGACATGGCGGAAGCGACACGGCTCGCAAACTTCTTCCTCAAGGCTGGTACCATCGCGACGCTCGAAGGCCAGAAGGTCGAGAAGGTCGTTTATATGGCCGATCCGGCGAAAGCAATTGATGCGACCTCGCCGATGATCGTGATCGTAAACCGCGGAACCGCGGGCCCCGGTGAGTTGGTGGCTGCGGCTCTGCTGGATGACAAGCGCGCCCAGTTGGTCGGAGAAAAGACCTTCGGCGAGGGCGCTCAACAGAAGACGTTTGAGCTGCCGGATGGCGCAGCCTTGATTCTGTCGGTCGCGAAGTATGCGTCACCCTCGGGCAAGAAGCTGCAGGATGATGCTGTGACTCCGGATGTGTTGGTTGCTGGGAACTTTGAAGAGCCAAACAGCGATGATGAAGAGAATGATGGCGCGTCCACGACGAATGTTCCGGCCAAGCCTGCAGTGCAGGTCGACGATCAGCTGACGAAGGCGCTGGACTTGCTGAAAGTAAAGACCACCTAAGGCAATGCGGCCCTGGCTTCCACAGTGGAGCCGCGCTCAACATGCTAGCCTGAGAAGGCCGTGACCTCCCTCTTCACAGACGAGCCGACCTCGAACGAAGAGCAGCAGCTCTCCACGACGCAGAAGCTGGTCCGTTTTCTTCGCTGGATCACTCTGACCGGGCCGGACTATCCAACTCGCCGGATCGCCGTTCGCCAGACTTTCCTGCTGATTCTTAGCGCTTCCGGGCTGTTCGGTATCATGTTTGGTCTGGTGATCGTCTATTCGATCGACCTGCCGCAGATGCAGGATTTAGCTAAATATCGGCCCAATACAACGACAGTTCTGCTAGATGTTCACAACCGCGAGATCGGCTCCTTCGCGCTGGAGCGTCGCATCGTGGTGCCGTACACGGAGCTGCCGGCGGTCCTGCGCGACGCGATTCTATCGATCGAGGACAAGAGCTTCGAGCGGAGTTGGGGGATCAACCTCTTCCGCGTCATCGGCGCCGCATACACCGATCTGCACGCGAAGGGGCGGACCCAGGGTGCGTCGACTTTGACCATGCAACTGGCGCGCAACCTGTTCCTCTCGCCACAGAAGACCTTCAGCCGCAAGCTTCAGGAGATTTTTCTTACCATCCAGATTGAGCGGCGATTTACCAAGGAGCAAATCTTTACCCTCTATGCCAACCAGATTTATCTGGGGCACGGGCGGTACGGGTTCGAGGCTGGCAGCGAATTTTATTTCAGCAAACATACGAAAGACCTGACGCTGGCAGAGGCTGCTTTGCTAGCCGCACTGCCCAAAGGGCCGGAGTATTACTCGCCCATTCGTAACCCGGAGCGTGCGTTGAAGCGCCGTAACCTCGTGCTGAATGAGATGGCGTCGGACCAAAAGATTACGGCGCAGCAGGAGGCCGAGGCAAAGGCCGCGCCGCTGGGCCTGAAGGTTGAAGTCCCACCGAATAGTGTCGCGCCGTATTTTGTGGAAGAAGTACGGCGTCAGCTTGAGAAGGAATACGGTGTCGATGAGGTCCACGGTGCCGGCCTGCGGGTTTACACGACGCTCGATCTCGACCTGCAGAAGGTAGCGAACCACGCGGTTCTGGATGGAATTGCCAAGTACGAACGTCGTCACGGCTGGAAGGGAAATCTGCAGAACGTGATTCTCGCCGGACTGGACGCCGACATCTACCGGCACCCCGACTGGTCGTCGCGCGTAGCTCCGGGCGACTACATGCATGGCATGGTGACGGCGGTTCACGGCAAAGATGTTGTCGTCAAAGTTGGGACGCAGCAGTTCGTGACGATGGGCCCGGAAGACTGGCAGTGGACGCAGAACAATGCGGCCGACGAGTTCCTGAAGAACGGCGATCTGGTTTACGTCCGGATTGAGTCGATGGATTCGTTTGGCCAGGGCAAGGCGACCCTGCAGCAGGACTCCGGCGCTCAGGGCTCGATGATGGCGATCAACAACGCCAACGGCGACGTGATCGCGATGGTGGGCGGGCGCGACTTTGCGCTGTCGCAGTTCAACCGCGCCACGCAGTCGCAGCGTCAGGTTGGTTCGTCGTTCAAACCCTACGTCTACACCGCCGCGATGGAAGCGGGCATGAAGCCGACGGACACGGTGCTCGATGCGCCGGTCTCGTTCTACACGCCGAATGGCCCGTACACGCCGCATAATTACGAGCCGGATTGGAAGGGAACGATGTCCCTGATCATGGCGTTCGCGGAGTCGCGCAACATTCCTGCGCTGCGGTTGGCGGATAAGGTCGGCATCAAGAAAGTGATCGAAGTGGCGCAGCGCTTCGGCATTACCAGCACCCTGCCGCCGTTTCTGCCCATTGCGATTGGTGCCGCAGACATCACGCTTGCCGAGCAGGTTGGGGCTTACGCTGTGTTCCCGAATGACGGGATTCGGATTGAGCCGCACTACATCAAGCAGGTGACGCAGTCGGACGGTGTGCCGCTTGAGACGCACAATCCTGAGGTCAAGGAGGTCATCTCGGTCGATACGGCGCGGCAGATGATGATCCTGCTGCAGGCGGTCACGCACTTCGGCACGGCTGCTGCATCGTCGACTTTGAACCATCCGCTTGGCGGCAAGACGGGCACGACTAACGATTACACCGACGCATGGTTCATTGGATTTTCGCCGTCGGT